>WRCL01000106.1 GCA_009783975.1 Micrococcales bacterium | reverse complement strand
TCTCCCGGCTCCGGTGGTCTCCGGGGATACGGCGACGTACAAGAACGTGCGGCCTGGGCAGGATCTCGTCGTTCAGGCCACGCGCACGGGTTTCGAGCAGACGCTGGTATTGACCTCGAAGCCGGTGAATGCGGCGGCGGCGCAGCTGGCTTTGCCGATCACCACGCACGGGCTGTCGTTTGTGTCGAAGTCGACGGGTGACGGCACGAGTATCGATCTGGAGACGAAGGCGGGCAAGGTCGTGGGCGGCACGGGGCCCGCGCTCGTCTCGGACGCGCAGGTGAACGCGGCTTCCGGTGCGCCGGCGCATACGGAGATCGCGCAGCAGGTGCTGCAGACGGTGGCTGGGAAGCAGTCGTTGGTGGTCTCTCCTTCGCAGTCGTTCTTGGACTCGGCGGTCTATCCGGTGACGGTGGACCCGTCGGTGTCGTTCACGCCTTTGCAGGACATGTATGTCGACTCCGGGTTCCCGACGACGAATTACAACTCCTCGACGCTGCTGCATGTGGGCACGTACGACTCGGGCACGCATGTGGCGCGCGCGTTCGTGAAGTTCACGTCGGTGCCGATCGCGGGCACGCAGATCCTGTCCTCGACGTTGAAGCTGTGGGAGGAGCACGCGTATAACTGCACGGCGGCGTCGTTCACGGTTTATCAGGCCTCTACGCCTGACTATGCGGCGCTGACGTGGAACACGCAGCCGTCGACGACGACCCCGACGGTGTCGGTGTCGTCGGCTGCCGGCGGTGGCACGTCGTGCCCGGCAGCGTCGGTGTCGGTGAATGCGCAGCCGATCGTGCAGGCGTTTGCGACCGCGAACCAGAACCAGGTCGCGTTCGGCATCAAGGCGAGCGAGACGAACAACGCGTTCTACAAGCGGTTCAACTCCGCGAACATGGGCTCCAATATCCCGACCCTGTCGGTGACGTACAACCACTACGCCGGCATCCCGGCCTCGATGTCGGTGGCCGGTCAGTACACGGTGAACTCGGTGCCGTATGTGAAGTATTCGAACCCGACCTTGCAGGGTGCGTCCACGGATGCGGATGGCGAGGCGGTGACGCTGGTCTTCGAGCTGTACAACGCGAATTCGACGGCGTCGACAGCGCTGGTGGGTTCGTGCACGGTCACTGGGGCGGCTTCGGGTGCGCTCAAAGGCTGCGCTGTGGGCAAGACGCTGACGGACAACAAGGCGTATTACTGGCGAGCGGGCTCACACGACAGCCACACGACGACGTTCAGGTACTCGGCGCTGAAGTCGTTCACGACCGCGATCGCAGCACCGGCAGCTCCCGTGATCTCGTGCCCGTCGCCGTACACGAACGGGTCGTGGCAACAGGCGTCGCCAGGCGCGAGTGTGTCGTGCACCGTGAAGACGTCGGCCTCGTCCCTGTCGTCGGCGCCGGTGAAGATCACCACCAGTGTCGATGGTGCGGCGGCGGTCTCGACGACCGTCACTAAGGGTTCAGCCGGATCGGTGACGGTCACGGTGTCGAACAAGACGGGTTCGCACAAGATCACCGCGTACTCCTCGTCGGTGGACGCGGTGAACTCGGCCACCCAGTCCTATGCCTTCGGGTACGGGGCGGCCTCGATCTCCTCGCCGGCGTCCGGTTACAAGACGACGGACACGGTGAACGTGACCAGCAGTGGGCCGCCGCTGGGGACAGCGACCAACGCGACGGCGCAGTTGCAGTGGTCCGGGCCGGGAGTCGATTGGACTGCGCTCGGCACACCGGTGGCGGCCTCGGCGACTTCGACAGGCGGACCGGTGCAGCCGGCGGCGCCGTTCACGTGGGACACGACGACGGCGACCGGCGCGACACTCAATCCCCGGCTTCTGACCACGTTGCAGTTGCGTGTGGAGTATGTGTACTCGACCGTTGTCGGCACGACGACAACGAAGCAGATTCAGGACTCGCAGCCCATTACTGTGCTGCGACTGCCGCACGCGTTCGGCAATGGCTTCCCGCAGACCTCTGCCGGTGACGGGCAGGTCGCATTGTGGACGGGCGAGTTCTCTGTGAGTGCCTCGGATGTCTCGCAGCAGACGAGCGCGGGTGCTCTCTCCCTGTCGCGTAGCTTCTCTTCGTTCTCCGGCCCTGGCAACGCGTCGACGGGTGTGTTCGGTCCGGGCTGGACGGCCAGCCTCGACGGCTCAGGTATCGGCTACGCCGGGGTGGAGGTCGATGACGAGAACGCGAGCTTGGGGGCGACCGCGGCGGCTGTCGGCTCGCTGACGCTCGCCGGCACCAGCGATGGTGATCTCGTCTACGCACCGCCGGCGTCTGCGACGGGGCCGTCCCCGGTGGGCACGTACACGGCGGTGGATGATGACACCGCGGCAGTCGGCAACACCGTCACGGTGACGCAGCCGTCCGGCTCGAGCGTGAAGACGCTCACGGTGACGCAGCCCGATGGCACGAAGAGCACGTGGACCCAGGTTGCGGGGTCGTGGTCACCTGCTGGCGTCGCGCAGGCCGGGCAGCAGGGCTCGACGACGTATACGGTCGATGGCCTGGGCCGGGTCACGCGCATCCTGGCTGCGCTGCCGAACGGCGTGAGCTGCAGCTCGAGCCTGTCGGCGGGGTGTGCCGCCCTCTCGTTGACGTATGCGTCGGCCACGACCGCCACGGCGAGCGTGGCGGCCGACTACAGCGGGCGTCTGAAGGAGGTGGACTTCACCGCGTTCGATCCAGCGACGGGCGCGATGAAGACCGTCCCGGTCGCGACGTACATCTACACGTCGACAGGTCTGCTGAACTCGTTCACGGACAAGTCCGGCCTCACGACGACGTACACGTACCAGCTGCAGGGCTCTTCGACCCTCCTGACTGAGGAAGTGACGACGGGCTCAGCACCGTATTTCTACACCTATGACAGTGCGGGCAAGCTGTTGCACGCCGACCGCGGGCCGGCCTCTGGCAGCGGCTCGAGCGTGCGCACCGGGACCTTCGCCTATGGCCTGAGCCCCACCGCTGCGGGCATGCCTGACATGTCGGCGGCGACGATCGCGGACTGGGCGCAGACCGATGTGCCCACCAAGGCCTTCGCGGCATGGGGCATGGACTACACGCCCGCAAACATCCCGGTCGCGGCGGACTTCCCCTTCGCCAACCTGTTCTTCACCGATGACAACGGCTACACGCTCAACACCGCCAACTATGGCGCCGGACAGTGGCTTCTCACTGCGCAGGCGTATGACAGTGACGGGAACCCGACGACGAGTCTGACGGCAGCGCAAACGTCTGACGCAGTCGCACAGGCGGTAGCGGGGAATACCTATGACCCGACCGTGGGCCAGACCTACACGCGGTACCTGGCTGAGCAAGACGACCCGACCAACGCCGGCGGCGCCCCGCTGGTCGCAGCGAATTCCAACGTGGAAGACACTTGGGGCCCGATCTACCAGGTGACCAACGCTGACGGCACCACCACGCCGGCGCGCCTGCACGTGCACTACGTCTACGACACCGGTGCGCCGAACGGTGATGTGAACTCCGCCACGGGCAAGCCGTACCTGTTGCCGACCGAAGTGCTCGTGACAGTTGCCGACGGCAGCGTGCCGGATACGACGCCCTCGAGTGATGTGACGGCGGACATGCCGACGACTGAGCAGCCCGTCTCGGACACGGTCTACGGCTACAACCCCATTGACGGGGCCAGCAGCACCGGCCCGACCTCGGGCTGGACGCTCGGCAAGGCGACCACCACCACCGAGGTGCTGTCTTCTTCGTCGGAGCCGAACAAGACGACGAAGACCTTGTTCGACGCGCAGGGCAACACGATCCAGACTCAGGCAGACGGCTCCAACGGCGCCGACGCACTCACGACATTGGATGTCCCCTACACGGCAGGCGCGAACAGTCAGAAAACTACGTGCGGCAACCACCCGGAGTGGGCCGGCCTGACCTGCTGGACGGGCCCGGCAGGCAAGCCCGACAGCGGCGCGGAGCTCGTCGGGACGCTGACCGCGGGTTACGACTTTTGGCTGAACTCGACGGTCACAGTCGAGTCCTCGGGAACGGCAGCGACCCGCACGACGACGGACACCTACCTGGCGGATGGCCGTCCGGACACCGAGACGGTCACCGCGACAGGGCTTACCGGTTCGACGCCGGTACCGGAAACCAAGGCGCTCTACGACACGACCACCCTGCAACAGGTCGGAACGGAAACGCTTGACGCTTCCGGCGCAGCGACGGGGCAGGACACGAGCACCTACGACAGCTGGGGCCGCCAGGTCACATACAGGAACACGCTGGACGAGCCGACCACCACGGCCTACGTGCCGGCCGGGCAGCCTGGTGCCGGGCAGGTCCAGTCGGTGGTCACGCCGGTCTCGACGTCGACGTACACCTACGACGGCACGGACGCGGCAGGCAATGTCGAGCACCGCGGCCTCGTAACCGGTCTGACGGTCTCGGGTGTGGGGCATTACAGCGCGGCGTACGACCAGTCGGGGAACCTGGTGACCCAGGATCTCCCGGCGGGCGTGACGCAGACGCTCGGCTACGACGACTCGGGCCGCGTCACCGATCTGACCTACTCCGGCGACATCACCGACCCCGACACCGGAGCGGTAACCCAAGGCCCGTGGCTGTCATTCAGTCGTGACTATAACGGCAACGGCCAGGTCCTCGATGACTCGAGTCCGAGCGGTAGCCGCCAGTACACCTATGACGGTGCCGGACGGCTGATCAGTGTGGCTGACGCGACCGGGGCCGATACCGGTGCGGACTCGGGTGCGTGCACGGTGCGCCAGTACGCGTTCGACCCGAATGGGAACCGCACGAGCTTGACGTTGACGAGCGCGCCGGATCAGTGCACCACCGACAGCACGCAGGGCGGCGCAACGCAGACGGTCTCGGCGTGGACGTATGACGCGGAGTCCCGTCAGCTGACGAGCGCAAACGATGGTGGGAACTATGCATACGACGCCTTTGGGCGCCAGGCGATCGTCCCGGCGGCGGACGCACCGAACCCCGCGCTGGGCGACGTGGCCCTCAGCTACTACGACACCGATGCCGCGCACACGATTAGCCAGGGCGGTGTGGTCACCACGTACGGGCTTGACCCGTCGGAAAGGCGCTTGACGGCGGACACGACCGGGGGCGACAACCCGGGCACGGTGACCAACCACTATGCCGATGGCTCCGACAACCCGGCGTGGGCCACGAACGCGACGAGCACGGGTGTCACCACCACGGCCTACACGCCGGGCATCGGCGCGAGCATGGCCGCACAGGTGACGACGCAGGCTGGTGGGACAGCGCAGGCCAACTTGGAGCTGGCTGATCTCGCCGGGAACATCGTGACGAGCGTTCCGGTCCCTGCCAGCGGAAACGCTCAGCAGGACCAGAGCATCGGCGCCTACACGGCGATGGACGAGTACGGCAACATCGAGACGGCAGCAGGCACGAGTTCGGCTCTGCCCGACACGGGCGTGGACCAGTACGGCTACCTCGGTACCAGTCAGCGCGCTCAGGCCGGCGCCGGGCTCACGCTCATGGGCGCACGAATCTACAACTCGACCACCGGCAGATTCACCAGCGCAGACCCCGTCGTGGGCGGGAACGAGAACGCGTACAACTACCCCAACGACCCCATCAACCAAGTCGACATCAACGGGATGATGAGTGCGCACGCCCGACACATGTGGAACCTCTTTATAAATGTGTTGGGTACACTGGCGTTACTACTCTGGCTGGTGGGATTTGCGGTGCCGATTCTCAAGTTATTTTCATCGGCGGTCGGAGCACTGGCCGTACTGATGAGCTGCGCAATCAATGGGTGGGGTATTGAGTGCTGGTTTAATGTTGCGCTTACTGTAATCGCAGGCGTGACCGGAAAGGCGATTGCTAGGGTGCTTGCTGGTCCGATTAAGGCATTCGCCTATTTCCTTAGGGATGATGTTTCGGAGTTTTTGGACAACAAACTTACAGCCTATGGTCTCGTGCTGCAGGTTGTAAGTTGGTTCGAGTACCTCGCCAGCCTAGACGGCAGATATAGGAAGCAGCATGCGTGAATAACCAGTCAGCATTGCGAAAGGCAGAACGAACGTTTACGCTAGTCGCGCTCGCGGGATGTTGCTCATTATTTGTCCTGTTCTTATTGTCCTTGCATAATAGATATTTATTTACCGATCATGTTTGGCCTGGGCCTGTAATCATTGTATTGATTTGGCTAACGGTGGGTTCAATCTGGGCGTGGAGCTGGGCGCATTGGCGCGCAGAGAGCCTTCAAGCCAGCTCGGGCAGCTTTAATTACGGCACTGAAGGCCTCGATGCGCCCGGCAGCAAAACAAAAGTAATTCAGGTTTTGACTCGCCGGCAGGCAAAAAGGGTAATATTTCTCACTATTATCTCCGCGGCACTCGGGCTATTGGCGATGATCCTCTTGGGAGTCGTAGCTGCTGCGGTATTTGTTGCTTTAGTGTCAAAATTTGATATGAATGCGACGGCCAGAGTTGTCTTCCAGAGCAACGGCAGCGATGGAGTCACTACTCTCATTATTATCGCTATTGCCATGTTCTTAGCTGCGGTTGGTTGGCCGGCAATTAGTGCTGTGGCTGAACGGGTAATATCAACGCCTGTCGAGGCGGCGCTTGAGCG
>WRCL01000105.1 GCA_009783975.1 Micrococcales bacterium | reverse complement strand
GGTGCTCGCGCCGTTCTTGCCGCACTCGGCCCAGCAGGTGCACGAGACGTTCGGCGGCACCGGGGTGTTCTCGCCCCAGCCGCGTATCGAGGAGGTCACCGACCTGGACGACCCGTCACGTCGCTACCCGGTCATCACCGGCGACTACCGCGACGTGCCGGTGTGGGCGTCCGAACCGGTGGTGCCAGGCACCGCCGTGGCCAAACCCACGCCGGTCTTCCGCAAGCTCGACCTCGCCGGTGTCGACGAAGAGATCGCCCGGGTCGACGCGACGGTCGGGCAGTAGGACGTGGGGCGACGGGGCTGGCCGCCGGCGCCCGAGCCGTCGCCGGTGGAGGTCATCGACAACCACACCCACCTGCAGATCGTCGTCGGCTGGCCCGGTGCGAAGGAGCCGTTCTGGGACGATCCGGCCTGGCCAGGTGCACCGGGGGCCAGCGACCTGCTCGACCAGGTGCCCACGGCGTTCGTCTCTGTGTCTATGGCGGTGGCGCAGCAGACCGACGCGATCGCCCGGCACTGGGTCGGCATCGGCAAACACCTGGACCTGGCGGCGTCGGTCGGGGTGACCCGGGTCGTCGAGGTCGGCTGCGACTACGACACCCTGGCGTCCACGGCCGTGCTGGCCGACAACGACCCACGGGTGCTCGCGGCGGTCGCGATCCACCCCAACGAGGCGGTGCTGCACGCCGGGGTGCGTGAGGTCGGTCCCGACGGGCTCGCCCCACGGGTCGAGCCGCGCCACGACGTCGGGCTCGACGACGCGCTCGCCACGGTCGCGCGTGTGGCTGCCTCGTCCGAGCGCGTCCGGGTGGAGGGGGAGACCGGGCTGGACTACTTCCGGACTGGGCCAGCCGGGCGCGAGGTGCAACGTGAGGCGTTCCGGGCGCATATCGCCCTGGCCAAAGAGCTGGACCTGGCGCTGCAGGTCCACGACCGCGACGCCCACGCCGACGTCGTCGAGGTCCTCGTGCGTGACGGGGCGCCGCAGCGCACAGTCCTGCACTGTTTTTCTGGTGACGTCGAGCTGGCCCGCACCTGCGCCGAGCACGGGTGGGCGTGCTCGTTCGCCGGACCGCTGACGTACAAGGCCAACGACGCCCTGCGGGCCGCGGCGGCGCAGCTCCCCGCTGAGCTGTTGCTGGTGGAGACTGACGCGCCGTTCTTGGCGCCGGTGCCCTACCGCGGACGGCCGAGCTCGCCGTACGTGGTGCCGGTGACCGTCGCCGCGCTGGCCCAGGTGCGGGGTCTGGGCGTGGCCGAGACCGCCGCGCTCGTCACCGCGAACGCGTTGCGGTTGTACGGATCATGGTGATGATCGTCACATCCACCCCAAAACAGCCCCATCCCGGGCACAGATCCGTTACCGTCGTGGTGTCGGCTGTGCGCTGCCGCCGTTGACGGTGCCCTGAGCCCGGTGACGTGGCACTGCATGGTGAAGCTGCAAGACGAGAAGAGGACGCCAGTGACCAAGCACCGGTTGGCGCACCGGGCGCGTCGGCGTCCACGTGCCAAAGGTGTGCACCTGCTCGTCCAGCTTCTCGTCCTGGCGATCGTCGCCGCGTCGGCGAGCGCGTTCGCCCTCCTGCACAAATCGGTCATCGTCGACGTCGACGGGCAGGAGATCAAGGTCGAGGGGTACGCCCGGACCGTCGGCGACCTGCTCGCCAACGAGGGGATCAAGGTCGGCGAACGCGACCTTGTCATCCCGTCGGTCGACCAGCCGGTGCCCACCCATGTCGTGGTCCGCCACGCCCAGCAGGTCACCATCGAGGTCGACGGTGCCCGGCAGGTGCGGTGGACGACCGCGAACTCTGTGGGCGAGATGATCGACGACCTGGGGTTGCGCGCAGACGCGCGGGCCTCCGCGGCGCGTTCGGCCCCGCTCGGGCGCGACACGCTGCTGGTGTCCACGGTCAAGACGGTCCACGTCGTCGTCGACGGGCAGACGATCGACGCGGTGACTGACGGCGGCACCGTGCGCGACGCGCTCATGGACCTTGGGGTCGTCCTCGGCGAGGCCGACCGGGTGTCGGTGCCGCTGGGTGCGACGGCGGTCCCCGGGCTGGTCGTCGTGGTCGTACGTGCCCAGGCTGCAGGAGACACATCCACCGAGGCAGTGCCGTACGAGACCCGCGAGGTTGACGACAACACCCTGGCCAAAGGTGACCGCAGGGTCGTCAGCCGTGGCAAGGCAGGGGTGCGCACCATCACCTACCGCGTCGACCTGGTCAACGGTGCGGTGGTCAAGCGCACACCGATCACCTCGACGATCACCACCCCGCCTGTGGACGAGGTCGTGCACATCGGCACGTTGAACGTCCCGAAGGCCCCGCCTGTGAGCCCTGGCTCGGCGCAGGCCATCGCCAAAGACATGGTTGCCGCGCGCGGCTGGGACGACCAGCAGTTCTCCTGCCTGGTCCAGCTGTGGAACCACGAGAGCGGCTGGCGCGTCAACGCGAAGAACCCCTCGTCGGGGGCGTACGGCATCCCGCAGGCGCTGCCCGGCTCGAAGATGGCGACCGTCGCCGACGACTGGCAGACCAACCCCGTCACGCAGATCACCTGGGGCCTGAACTACATCGCGTCGCGCTACACCACCCCGTGCGGGGCCTGGTCGCACTTCTTGCAGAAGAACTGGTACTGACGTTCGTCCGTCTGTGTCTGCTCCGTGATCGGCGTTTGGCCCATGGTCACGGTTGGGTTACGATTCGATGTCGCTTTCGACTCGGCTGCTCCGAACGAGGACCAGGTGCCGACAAGAAGGTGACAGCCCGGACCGTGGCCACCTGCCGCGTCCGGGTCTGCAAGCCGGATCGGCAGGTCCCGGACCGATGCTGCGCCCTGCGGGGTGCGCGACCCACATGGTGGTCACCAGCGTTGTCGGTCTCGTGACCACGCCGTGCCCGGGCCCTGCGAAGGCTGGAGCCTTGTGAGTACCACCAGCACGATGAGCACGACCCGTGTCCTGCCGCCTGAGAGCACCGACACCCCTGCCACACCGACCGCCCCGACGCCCCTCGTGCGCCGCTGGCGCCGACCGGGTCGCCGCACCCTCGTCGTCGCTGCGGTCCTCGCACTGGTCTTGACCAGCGCCGGGTTCGCCGTGGCCGCCGCCCACAAGACCGTCACGCTCGACGTCGACGGCGATGTGCGTTCGGTCTCGACGTTCGCCAGGTCACTGTCTGGGATGCTCGACGACGAGGGCATCGTCATCGGTGAACGCGACCTCGTCTCTGGGAGCTTCCGCGACGGCGCGACGATCGTCGTCCGGCACGCCAAACAGCTGCCGATCCTCACCGCCGACGGCCCCGCCACCGTGTGGAGCACGGCCCTGACCGCAGACGAAGCCCTCAACACCCTGTCGCGCCAGCACACCCAGGTCGCCCTCGTCGCCCCACGCGGCGCTGACGGCCAGCCCGAGCTGCCGCTGGACCTGACCGCCGAAGGGCCCGCCGAGGTCGTCGTCGACGGCCAGACCGTGGATGTCGCCGCCGGTGACGTCCAGGTCCACCAGGCCCTGGCCGCCGCCGAGGTCGAACTCGCTCCGCAGGACGAGGTCACCATCGTGCCAGCCGGAGACAGTGTGCAGGTCGTCGTCGTCCGCGTCGTCACCGAAGAGATCACCACGACCAGCGAGGTCCCGTTCTCCTCGACCCAGACCAACGACCCGCAACGCACCGTCGGCACCCGCGCCGTCGTCACCGCTGGCGTCCCCGGGGTGCGCACAGTCGTCGAACGCGTCACCACTGCCGACGGCGTCGAACGGGCCCGCGAGGTGCTGTCCGACGATGTCACCACCGCCCCGGTCGGTGAGGTCGTCGCAGTCGGCACCAAACCGAAACCGAAACCCGCCACCAAACCGTCGTCGTCCCCGGGCAGCACGCCTGCCAAACCCGGTGGGTCGTCGGCGAACCTCAACTGGGCTGCCCTGGCCAAGTGCGAGTCCGGCGGGAACCCGACCATCGTGTCGAAGAACGGCAAGTACTACGGGCTGTACCAGTTCTCCTTGGCGACCTGGAAGTCCGTCGGTGGAACCGGCCTGCCGTCCCAGGCGTCGGCCGCCGAGCAGACCATGCGTGCGCAGATGCTGTACGAGCGCTCCGGTGCCGGGCAGTGGCCGCACTGCGGTCCGCGGCTGTTCACCTGACCAACCTGCAGGACGGCCCGAGGCGAGGAGCCTCGGGCCGTTCTGCGTCGTGGCTTGGGCGTTTTGGGGGTTGATGTTGTGGCTTGGGTCGGGTCCGCGGGTCGGGGTGTCTGTCCGCCGCGCTGTCCCCCGGCCGGCTGATGCCGGCCTTCCCGCCAGACCCAATGCCAGCGCGGCGGACAGACACCCCGACCCGCTCGTGCACATCACACCCCGAGATGGAGGGTCTGTTGGACGGCTCGTCCGGCTTCGCCGAACATCGGCCGCATCCGGGGTTGCCAACCCAACCTCAGCCTCCGGCCAGTGGGGATCGTTCGCATCCAAGTCAACGGTTTGCATCGAAGTCCACGTAAAGACACGTTGACTTCGATGCGAACCGTTGACCTCGACGGTCGCGGGACGCTAGCCGGCGGGGGTGGCTGAAGCACCTGCTGCCTCGTGGGCAGCGCTATGTCGTGGGTGGGGGGACGTGCTGGGCTAGGTGGGCGAAGGCGGTGATGTCTAGACGTTCGCCGCGGTCGGAGGGGTTGAGGGCTGCGGCGGTGAGGGCGGCGGCCGCGGCGTTGGGCGAACCGGCCAGGGGGGCGAGGGCGGCGCGCAGGGTTTTGCGGCGTTGGGCGAAGGCGGCGTCGACGACGGTGAAGACGTGCTCGCGGGAGGCGGTGGTGACGGGAGGGTCGCGGCGGTCGAGGCGGACCAAGGCCGAGTCGACCTGGGGGGCGGGCCAGAACACTGAGCGGCCCACGGAGGCGACGCGTCGGGCCGTGGCGTACCAGGCGACCTTGGCGCTGGGGACCCCGTACACCCGGGTGCCTGGGGAGGCGACGAGCCGGTCGGCGACCTCCGACTGGACCATGACGAGGCCCTGGCGCAACGACCCGAACCGTTCCAGGAACCGCAGGAGCACCGGCACAGCCACGTTGTAGGGCAGGTTCGCCACCAGCGCGGCCGGTGCCGGGCCAGGAAGCGCGACGACGTGCAGGGCGTCAGCCAGGAGCACCGTCAGACGCAGGTGGCCAGTCTCGTCGTACACGCTGCCGGTGATGGTGTGACCATCGGGGTCGGCCGGGGTTGTGCAGGTGCCGCCCGTCCAGCGCCAGCCTGGGGTCTGGGCGACGACTGTTGCCGGCAGTGCCCGCGCGAGCACAGGGTCGATCTCGACGGCGACGACGTCGGCGCCGGCGGCGAGCAGGCCCAAGGTCAGCGAGCCCAGTCCGGGGCCGACCTCGACGACGAGGTCTCCTGGCCCGACCTGCGCGAGGCGGACGGTCTTGCGGACCGTGCCGGCGTCGACGACGAAGTTCTGCCCCAGGGACTTGGTCGGGCGCACGCCCAGGGCCCTGGCCAGCTCGCGCACCCGCGCAGGGGTCAACAGCTCCGGCTCGTCACACACACGTCCACGGTACCGGGCAGCCGGACCGCGTCGAGCGCCGTCCTCGTCGTCTTGTCCCCGGGCGCACCTGGAGGGTGGGCAGCGGGTGAGTCCTGGGTCTCGGTTTCCTGCCAGGGACGCAGACCTGGCACAGTGGCGCCGTGACCTCCGCGCTGTCCATCCCGACCGACTGGGTGCGTGTGCGCGCCCCGGGCAAGGTGAACCTGTCGCTGCGGGCCGGTCCGCCGGGTCCTGACGGGTACCACCCGGTCGTCACCGTGTACCAGGCGGTGTCGTTGTACGAGGACATCGTCGCGACGCTCGACGACGGCATCACCGTCTCGGTCACTCTCGCCGGGGGCCAGGCAGACACGGTGCCCACGGACGAGTCGAACCTCGCTGTGCGCGCCGCGCGGTTGCTGGCCGACCACGCAGGGATCACCGACGGGGCTCATCTGCACATCGACAAACGGGTGCCCGTGGCTGGGGGGATGGCCGGGGGTTCGGCCGACGCCGCTGGCACCCTCGTCGCCCTCGACGAGCTGTGGGGCACCGGCGCTTCGCGTGACGACCTGCTCGAGCTGGCTGCGCTGCTGGGCGCCGACGTGCCGTTCGCCCTCGTCGGGCACACCGCGGTGGGGACCGGCCGCGGGGACGTGCTCACCCCGGCGATGGCGGTCGGCGAGTTCCACTGGGTGTTCGCCATCGCCGCAGAGGGGCTGTCGACCCCCGAGGTCTTCGACACCCTCGACACCTTGCGCGCCGGCGACGACGTCGGCCCCCCCGACCCCGAACCTGACATCGACCTCATGCACGCCCTGCGCACGGGCGACCCACACGGGCTGGGCGCCGCTGTGCACAACGACCTGCAAGGCGCCGCGGTGCACCTGCGTCCCGCCCTGGAGCGCACCATCGCCACAGCCCACGACGCGGGCGCTCTTGGCGTCGTCGTCTCCGGCTCAGGCCCCACCGTCGCGGCGCTGGGCCGCAACCGTGCCCACGCGCAGGTCATCGCTGCCAGCCTCACCCTCGCCGGCGTCGCCGAACGCGTCGTGACAGCCACCGCCCCGGTCCCCGGCGCCCAGCTGATCTGCTGAGGGCTCTACGCCAGTCTCCATGCGTTCTTTG
>WRCL01000104.1 GCA_009783975.1 Micrococcales bacterium | reverse complement strand
GTCGAAGGCCAGGCCAAGGTCAGCGTGGTGCTCCAGGACCGACGAGCGCAACGCGTCCAGCGACTCACCTTCCAGCAGCCCGCCGACCCGCGAGGGCATCCGCCCGTCCATCCGCATATGGACCTCGAACAGCCGCACAGGCACCCCGGCCAGGCCCGCGTCAGGCCCGAGCACCGCCGGGACGGTCAGGGCCGCCATCCCGTTGCCAGCGTCGACGACCACTGACAGCGGACGGATCGCGGCGAGGTCGACCAGGGAGTGCAGGTACGCGGCGTAGTCGTCGAGCACGTCCCACGTGGAGTGCACGACGTCGCGGTCTGAGGCCTGCGGGACCCCGTCACGCAAGTACCGTTCGGCGACCGAGGCCACCTGGTACAGGCCGGTGTCCTCGTCGACCGGGGCGGCCCGGGCTGCGCACAGCTTCATCCCGTTGTGGTCAGCCGGGTGGTTGCCGGCGGTGACCATCACCCCAGGCAGCGCCCGGACCCCGCAGGCGTAGTACAGCTCGTCGGTCGAGCACAGCCCGAGCGCGAGGCTGCCGACACCACGTGCGGCGAGCCCGTCGACAACCGCCTGGGTGAGCTCGGCGCAGCTCGCGCGCATATCGTGCCCGACAGCGACCTGGGTGTGCCCACCTGGGTGGGCCACGACATCGGCGAACGCCGCTGCCAACGCGGTGACGACGCTCGCGTCGAGGTCCTGCCCGACACGTCCGCGCACGTCGTAGGCGTTGACGACCTGGCTCATGCGCTGCATGACAACCTCCCACGACACATGGCGCCACCCGGCGGGCAGCGGCATGTGCTTGTCAGGTTTCTAGGCCACCGACCTGGTCGGCACTCAACGGTACCCCGTCACCGTCAACAGCGAACCATGCGGTGCGTTCGCACACCGCACAGGCGACGAACACCGCGTCCAGACCGCTGGGTGTGCGCATCCGGATCCGGGTCAGACGGTCGTTCGCGCAGTGCTGGCACGTCTTGGTGCCCGGCACGTCAGGGTTCTCCTGACGGCTCTCTGGCCGGGAGAACGACCCCAGGGGCTGGTCGCCAGGCATCAGCCCTCGCCGTCCAGGACCCGCAGGTGCGCGTGCGGGCGTCCGACCGGTTCGGGCACCCGTTCAGGTGCCCCGGCGCCCATGGCGGCCCGGCGAGGTTCGCGGACGGCGTCGGCCAGCGCGAGCAGGTCGTCGCTGCACGAGACCGACGCGAGCTCGAGCCGGACCACGACCCAGCCCCGTGGGACGGTCAGACGTTCGGCGTGGGCGGCGCACAGGTCGTAGGCGTGGGGTTCGGCCAGCTGTGACAACGGCCCGAGGACGACTGTGGAGTCGGCGTACACGTAGGTGAGCGTCGCCACGGCCTGTTGCCCGCAGGCCGTCCTTGAGCACTGCCGCACCGGTTGCACCCTCCGACGGTACCCCTGCTCGTGCCTGTCGGCCCACACGGCGACGCGCGTGTCAGCCACGACACGCACACCACCCGATAGGCTGGCGGCGTGAAAGCCTGGGGCGCGGGACCGCGCGGCACACCACGACGCGTCGACGGCGCACGTGGTGCGGTGCGCCCGGCAGGCGAGGCGGACCCTGCGGCGATCACCGTGCGCCGCCGCGACCGCCGGGGCCGGGGGTTGCGCGGACCGCTCATGCCCTCCTCGCTGCCGGGGTACCGCACCCGGGCGCAACGGTTCGACGCGCTCGTCCTGGACGCGGTCGAAGTGCTCGAACGCCGCTGGGCCCACGAGCTCGACGGTGTGGAGTTCGGGGTCGAAGAGGTACCGCCGTCCAGCCCCGCGCCGTGGGAGACCGGGGTGCCGCTGGGGCGGTACTTCCCTGCTGAGGCTGACCAGGCGCACCGTGTCGTGGTGTACCGCCGTCCCCTGGAGACCCGGGCGCACGACAGCGAAGACCTCGCTGACCTCGTCCACCAGGTCGTCGTCGAACAGGTCGCGCACATGCTCGGCCGGGCCCCGCACGAGATCGACCCTGACTACCCCGGCGACGACGTCCGGTGAGAGTGAGCCACCTGTGACCCCTCGTGTGGTCGTCCTGCTCGCCACCTTCGACGGGATGGCGTACCTGCCTGACCAGCTGCGCACCATCGTCGACCAGCAAGGGGTGCAGGTGCGGGTCGTGGCCAGCGACGACGGGTCGAGCGACGGCACCGCGCAGTGGTTGGCCGAGACCGCAGCCTGCGACCCACGCCTGACCGTCTTGCCGGCCCGGCGCTGCGGCTCGCCCGCAGCGAACTTCTTCCGCCTGCTGCTCGAGGCTGGCACCGACGACGACGAGCTCGTGGCCCTGGCTGACCAGGACGACCTGTGGTACCCCGACAAGCTTGCGACAGGCGCGACACGCATCGCCGCCGGTGCTGCCGCTGTGTCTTCTGACGTCATGGCGTTCACCGCTGACGGACGGCGGTCGTACATCGCGAAGAGCTCTCCCCAGCGCCGGTTCGACTATGTGTGCGAAGGACCTGGTCCGGGGTCGTCGTTCCTGTTCACCCACGACCTGGTCACCGTGTGCCGCACGCTGCTGGCCGACCCCGACGGCCCGATGCGCCAGATGACCTACCACGACTGGGCGTTGTACGCCGCAGCACGTGGCGCTGGTCTGCGCTGGGACATCCTGCCCGCCCCGACCTTGGACTACCGCCAGCACGCGGCGAACGTCATGGGGGCACGCACAGGGCTGCACGCCTACGCTGACCGGCTGCGCCTGGTCCGTAGCCGCTGGCACCGCACCCAGGCGGGCCTCGCTGCGGCGACCGCGGCCTGCGCGGGCGCGGCACGTGCGGGCGACACCACCGCGTTGCGCGACCTCGAACAGCTGCTCGCCGACACCTCGGTGCCGGCACGATGGGCGTTGGCACGCCACGCCGGGCAGCTGCGACGCCGCCGTGGGGACCAGGCCGCGTTGGCAGCTATGGTGATCGCAGGGATCTGGTAACCACAGGAGGGCGGATGACCGTCGCAGTCGTGGGCGGCAGCGGGTTCATCGGCACGCGCCTGATGACGGTGCTGCGTGAGGCCGGGCACGAGGTGCGCAACCTCGACCTGCAACCCAGCGCCACCCACGCCGACGTGACGACGATCGGCGACGTCCGCGACCATGACGCTGTGCGCACCGCTGTGACCGGCGCCGACGCAGTCGTCCTGCTCGCTGCGGCGCACCGCGACGACGTACGTCCGACGAGCGAGTACGCGTCGGTGAACATCGACGGTGCCCGTGTCGTCGCACAGGGGGCCACCGACGCCGGGGTGACCCAGGTGGTGTTCACCTCGACCGTGTCGGTCTACGGCCTGGACAAGGACCGCCCATCAGAGACGAGCACACCTGACCCGTTCAACGAGTACGGGCGCACCAAGCTTGCGGCTGAGCAGGTCTTGGCCGCCTGGGGTGAGCGCGACGCACGACGCACCGTGTTCGTCGTACGTCCGTGCGTCGTGTTCGGCGAGACCAACCGCGGCAACGTCTACACGTTGGCCCGCCAGCTGGCGACCGGCCGGTTCTTGTTCGTCGGCGACGGGCGCAACCGCAAGGCCATGGCCTATGTCGGCAACGTCGCCGCGTTCTTGGCCACAGGCCTGACCGCCGCCCCCGGGCACCACCTGGTGAACTACGCCGACTCCCCAGACATGTCGACCACCGAGCTGGTCGACCTCATGACCTCGCACCTGGGCCGGCGCCGCCAGGTGCTCCCGCCGATCCCCACGTGGCTGGGCATGGGCGCCGGGTACGGGTTCGACGCCCTGGCCTGGCTCGTGCGCCGCCCGTTGCCGATCAGCTCGGTGCGGATCCGCAAGTTCTGTGCCGAGACCACCGTCGACACCACACGCCTGCGCGAGTCAGGTTTCGTCGCCCCCTACGCGCTGGCCGACGCGCTGCACCAGACCCTGGCCGCCGAGTTCCCCGACGGGCACGTCCCGGACTGACCACGACAACGCGGTACGGCCCGCAGGACCAACCTGCGGGCCGTACCGTGGTGGCACCTGTTCGCCGGTCACGGTGTGCCGTGGCCTGGGCTACCGGCGCTGGTTGGTGATGGTCGCCGACACGCTGTCGTAGTCGTAGGCGGTGACGGTCAGCGTCCGGGTGGAGTAGGTCGTCTTCCAGTAGCCGTCGAGGGCGTCGCCCTGGGCGTTGATCACCTCGGTGATGGTGTAGTCACCGGGCGCCAGGTAGATCATGTCCGGGTCGGTGACAGAGAAGGAGAAGACCTTGCCGTCCGGGTACGACGGCCCGGTCACCTGGACGTAGAACGGCGTGGCGCAGGTGGCGTAGCTGGTGTTGAGGTCACCTTTCGCATCCGTGTGCAGGTACACCACGAGACTGTCGATGTCGGTGATCGGCGGACCGAGCTTCTCTTTGCCCTTGCTGGTCGTCTTGTCCGGCCCGGTCAGCACCCACCCGTCGGCAAGGTTGATCCTGATGGATCCGTTCTGCATGGCGGGCCACTGGCCCGGTGCGACCGTCCTCAGCTCCTCGAGGTTGTTGACGAGGCCGACGCGCCCTGTTCCGTTGTTGGTGAGGTTGTCCGCACAGTTCTTCTTCAGTGCGTACGACACGGTGACAGTACCGTCGAAGTTGTTGGTCACCGTCATCGTCCCGACATTCATCCGGGGGCGGCCAGAGATGAGGTCGAACGTCTGGACGGGGTTGGTGCTGAGGTTCGTCACCGGGGTGTACTCGAACCAGTTTTCGCTATACGGGTAGTCGATCCCCGCACCCGTCACCGTGTCGTTCACCCGGGTGTCAGGAAGAAGGACCTTGTTCACCGTGACAGCACCCGCCGCGACTGTGAAAGCGACCTCTCCCTGGATGGGCTCGGCGTCGGACTTGCTGGTGATCATGGCTTGCGCGCCCGCCAGACCCCACACAGCCATCTCGGCAGGGACGGTCTTCTTGGCAGCCGTCACGACGAAGCGGTCGGGGATAGACCCGTCTGGAATTTTTTCCAGATCCTGCATCCCGACCCAGAAGGTCACCGAGCCCGGGGCCGGACCCGGTTCGCTCTTCACCACGTCTGACGTGTACTGCATCGTCGCCGCCATCGCGCCAGGCAGCGTCACAGAGAATCTGCTGCCGTCCCACGTGAGCTCGTAGACCTGCCCGTCGTCGACAAAGCTCGGCATCACCAGGTCACCCTGGACGCCGGCGACGATCTGGTCGTACCAGGTGCGAATCATCGCCTGGTACGGCCCGTACCCAGGAGCGGTGCGAGCGAACACCAGGTCCGAGACCGGGTTGACGCCCGCAGGGACCGCGACCTTGTTGAAGTACTGGTCCCGCTCACCGATAGCGGTCTCCCAGACCAGGATCTGCGTGGCGACCATGTGGGCGAGGTACTGGCCGGTCACCGGGTCGTCCCACCGCCACGAAGCCACCTGCGCCTGTGTCGGCTTGCCCGAGTACCCGTGGGCCCAGACCAGGCCAAGAACCTTGACGAAGGCATCCCCGTCACCGCCGAAGATGGTGCTGACGCGACCTCCACCGACCATCCCGAAGTGCCTCAGGAATTCGGGGTCCTGCTCATTGCCAGATCCGACCAGAACCCCAGGCTCGATGCAGTACACCTGCTGGCCGACGCCCACGTACGCGCTCGCGTCACCGTCGATGCTCGTCACAAAGAAGGCGCTGGCGACATACGGGCCAGGGACCCTCAGGCTGAACGAATGACCATTGGCCAGGTGGAGGCTTCCGCTGAGCACCGGAAAATGGCTGGCAGCCGGGTCGGATCCTGGTATGAGCGTCTCGGTGAAGGTCGCATGTCCAGATGCTGCCTGGGCGTTCGGAGCGGCCACGAGCAGGCTCGCTCCCAGAGCCGCGGTGGCGGCGACGCCGACGGAAGCGCGTAGCCACGCTCTCCGCGACGATCGTCGGGCTTGCCGTTTCATCTTTCCTCCAGCGGTGTCTCCGGACGCACGCGTCCGGGGCGGGCGGACTGTGCTCCTGACCAGGAGACGCGTTGCCGGACGATCCGGCGAGATCACTCGATCAGGGCAGTTCGGACACATGGGACGTTATCGTACGTGACTCGTGGGTGTCACCACCCATGTAGACAGCGTCTCGTATGGCGAGACGCTCTCGAGGGCGGAGTTGGCATCATCCCTGGTCAGAGCGCCGAGTCCAGGCCTCGCGTCGTATCGGTGCTCCACTGAGAACAGCGCCAGCCGCCAAACATGACAACCGGTCGACCCGGCTCTCGCTGGGGCAGCGTGCCATGTGGGGACGACCCAATGACGGGTGTCTCACGCTGCCCTGGCACCGGTCCTGGCCGGATCTGCCAAGGCCTCCAGCTAGCCTCGCGGGGCGTCCACGACCCCATGGGACCAGACCCCGTCGGGCACGAACACTCCAGACGAACAGCCTTCGGGTCTCGACGTCTCCCAGAACACGCAGCCGGGCCGCAGCAGGCTGAGAAGTCTGTGTGGGCCGCCGCGCGCGGCTCACCAGGGCACAGCCACCCTGCGGTCGACAGGTTGTGCCTCGCATATGTCCTCCCGCCTGAGCAGGGCCACCGTCAACGCCAGGCTCATCGGACTGCCGGCAGGCCGTGCAGACAATCTCCGGCACCCGACAACGTCACGTCACGCCGTCGCAAAAATCTTCACACATTCCTTCGAGAAATAGTTGTGCTGCGGGGCGAACCCGTGTATGCTTGAACCAGGAAGAACGACGGGGCCCAACAGACAGGCGGTGCACAGTGCTATCGCCCACAACCACTTCGGCG
>WRCL01000103.1 GCA_009783975.1 Micrococcales bacterium | reverse complement strand
GGGTCGGTCAGCGCGGCCGGGACGTGCCCGGCGTCGCGGACGAGCCCGCTGACCTGCACGACCAGCCCTGCAGGGCCGGTGGACGCCACAGCCACCCGTGTCCCGTCACCGCAGACCCGCACAGCGTGGATCGTGTGGTCGGCGAGCCACGGTGCTGTGAGGTCGACGTGGCGCCCGTCGGCGGTCACCGCGTGCAGCCCAGACCCGGCCAGCGACGTCGCGGTCCACACCCACCCGTGGCGGTCGACCGACGGGCGGGCCAGGCCCGGGCCGGCGAACAACGTCCGGGCGCCTGACGTCGCAGTCGGCAACGTCACCAGCCGGTCGGTACCTGACAACCCGACGACGAAGGTGAGGTCGTCGTCGGTCGCCGGGGCGGTGATACCGAGCCTGGCCAACGACCCGACACCGTCGACCGGTGCACCTGTGCCCTGCACGACGAGCGTGTCGCCGACGACGACGACCCCCGTCCCGGGCACGGGGGTGGCGAGCTGGTCCTCGGCAGCAAGGACCGCGCCGTCGTGCCCGGCCCGCACCTCGACCGACCGGACGTGCGGGACCGCCAACGACCTGGTGATCTGGGCGAGCATGAGGTCACGGTCAGGTGCTGACACGACGGCGCTCGCCGGTTCCAGGACCACCTGGGCCACACCCTCGCTGCTGACGAGCACCGCCTGGGACCGTAACCTCACACCGGTGGGCACCGCGGAGACCACTGCGGGGCGCAACCACGGCGACGGCCCGTCGAGCAGCGCGGTGACCACCGACGTCGCGAGGTTGTGGACCGGGAAGTACCGCAGGTCAGGCACCAATGCGGTGCGGTCAGGGGTGAGGAAGTACACCGGGGTGCGCCGGTACTGCTGCTCGAAAACCCGCTCGGTGATGACCAGGCCGGGGGGCCCGGCGCTGATCCGCCACTGGCCGTCGACGCTGACCAGGTCGAACAGCACGGTCCGCACTGTGGCTGGCCCTTCGGTGAACCGGCCGCCAGCGTCGACCTCTCCCAGGACGGTGACCGTGGCGACGACCTGCCCGTCACCGGACTGCTCCAGCGTCGTGCCGGCACCGGTGACCAGCGCACCGGCCGACGGTTGCCACGACCGGGCAGCGCCAGGGGCGAGGAACTGCCGGGCGACGTCGAAGTCGCCAGTGAGCCCAGCGGCACCGGCAGCGAGGAAGCCTTCGACCACGGCACGCGGACCTGCACCTGGTTGGGGTCCCTGGGCGACGGTCACCGGCCCGTGGACCTCGTCGACCTGCGCGTCGGCGTGGTGCACCGGCCCAGACGAGGGGATCGCGCACCCAGCCACGAGCAGGCACACCGCTGCGCAGAACCACGGTCGGCGTGTCACTGGTCTGCCTGCGTGGGGTCGGGGACGACAGGCAGGCTGCCTGTCTGTGGGTCCAACGGGGGCATCGCCGCAGCGTCGTGCGGGCGGGCCCGGCGCACAGGTGCCTGCCCGGCTGGGACGAGCGGCAACGGCGAGCTTGTCGGGACCGTGCCTGCACGCAGCGGCAGCGTCAGGCGGAACGAGGCCCCATGCCCGGGCCGTCCCCACGCCTCCAGGCGGCCACCGTGCAACCGTGCGTCCTCGGCGCAGATCGCCAGGCCCAGCCCTGTGCCACCGGTGGTCCGCGCCCGGGCAGGGTCAGCACGCCAGAACCGGTCAAAAACATGTTCGACCTGGTCAGGGTCCATCCCCACCCCACGGTCACGCACACGTACGGCCACAGCCTGGGTGTCAGCGGCCATGTCGAGCTGGACGACGGTCCCCTCGGCGTGCTCGACGGCGTTGACCATGAGGTTGCGCACGACCCGTGCGACCCGGCGCGGGTCGATATCTGCCACGACCGGTTCGTCCGGCAACCACACGACCAGACGCGACCCTTTGCGCTGCGCCAGGGGTTCGATCGTCTCGACGACGTCACGCACGACCTTGACCACATCAGCGGCCTGGGCGTCGAGCGTCGCAGCCCCGGCGTCGAACCGGCTGATCTCCAGCAGGTCGGCGAGCATGTCTTCGAAACGGTCGAGCTGGTCGACCATGAGCTCGGCTGAGCGGCGCACCGCTGGTTCGAACGTGCCGGAGGCCTCACCGATGACCTCCGCGGCGATACGCACCGTCGTCAACGGGGTGCGCAGCTCGTGGGAGACGTCCGAGACGAACCGGCGCTGCAACGTCGACAGCTCTTCCATCCGGGTGATCTGGTCGGAGAGCTTGGCGGCCATCGCGTTGAAGGTCCGCGCGAGCGTCGCCATCTCGTCATCACCGCGCACGACCATCCGCTCGTCCAGGTGCCCGTCGGCGAAACGCGCCGCGACCTGGGACGCGGCGACCACTGGCCGGACCGTCTGGCGTGTGACCATGTACGCCATCACCACGAGCAACCCGACGAGCACGACGGCCGCGACGCCGAGGGTGCGCAGCAAGAAGTCGAGCCGTTCCTGCTCGGGCTGGAGGCTGTAGACGAAGTACACCTGGTAGTCCCCGACGACCGGGACCGCCGCGGACTGCCCGACGACCACCCCCGGGACGGTCCCAGACCCGGCCGCCAGCGCCACCGACTGCCAGTGCTGGCCTCCGGTGGCCACCGCGGCCTGCATGTCCGCCGAGACCACCTCGGCGTAGCAGATGTCTGAGGCGACGGTGCGAGGACCGAGCCGGGTCGCGTCAGCCTCACGCATGATCACCACCTCACGCTGCTGACCTGCGGCGGACTGTTCGGTCGTCACGTCGTAGAGCAGCTGCTGGACCTCGGCTGCGGTCGTCGCCGTCGACGCGTCGAACGCGGCCTGGACCCTGGCTGTCGACCGCGCCGACTCGGCGAGGACCTGGTGCACCCGGGCGTCGAACAGCCCCTCACGTGTGCGTTCGGCGACGACCCCGCCGAGCACACCCAGGGCCGCCAGGCCCCCGACGAGCGTCGTGGTGAGCACCCTGACGCGCAACGACGTGCGCCACACCTGCGCGAGGCGGCACGTGTGCCTGCGCACGACCGCACCGACCCAGGCGACCGGCCGCCACCGCAACACACCGGTGCGCAGCGGCCCGCGGTCCACCGGCCCAGCGTCGGCCAGCCCAGTGCTCATGTGCCTGCCCGGTACCCGACGCCGCGGACGGTGACGACGATCTCGGGCCGCTCAGGGTCGGTCTCGATCTTCGAGCGCAGACGCTGGACGTGGACGTTGACCAGACGGGTGTCAGCAGCGTGGCGGTACCCCCACACCGCTTCGAGCAGCACCTCGCGGGTGAACACCTGCCACGGTTTGCGGGCCAGCGCGACGAGGAGGTCGAACTCCAGCGGGGTCAACGGGACCTTGACCCCGGCGCGGGTCACCTGGTGGCCAGGCACGTCGATCTCCACGTCGCGGATCCGCAGGTGCTCAGGTGGGGGGGCCTCGGTGCGGCGCAGCCGCGCACGGACCCGGGCGACAAGCTCTTTGGGTTTGAACGGTTTAGAGATGTAGTCGTCTGCCCCGGACTCCAGCCCGAGCACGATGTCGACCGTGTCGGACTTGGCGGTGAGCATGACGATCGGGACGCCGGACTCGGCACGGATCGCCCGGCACACCTCGGTACCGTCCTTGCCGGGGAGCATGAGGTCGAGGAGCACCAGGTCAGGTGAGGTGTCACGGAACGCGTCGAGCGCCTCGTCGCCATCACCACAGAACGACGGTTCGAACCCCTCGTTGCGCAGCAAGATGCCAACCATCTCAGCCAACGCGGTGTCGTCGTCCACGACAAGCACACGACCCTTCATGACCTGCATTGTTGCACCTCCACCAGACAACGCAGGTCTTGGACCCCGGCCCTGTCACCCAGCACGAGGCCAGACATGGCACCATGAGCAGGAACACCGTCCTGCTGCACCCCGGCAAGAACCACCCACCACACCCGTCCAACGGCGAAGCGATGAGCCAACCACCTGCTGACACGACCCCCGGCTGGGGCAGCCCGGCGCCCCCACCGGCGTGGGCCAGCCCCTCGGGCACACCCGTCGACGAACCTGACCCTGGTGTCCCACCCCCACCTGGGTACGGTCCGGGCGCACCGACCTACGCACCGGCACCTGTGCCCGGGCAGTGGCGGCCACCAACCCTGCAACCAGGGATCATCCCGCTACGTCCCCTCGGCCTGGGCGAGCTGCTCGACGGGACGATGAAAGCGGTCCGGTTCAACCCGAAGGTGACGTTCGGGCTGACCGCGACGGTCATCACGGTGTGCGTGACGCTGGCGACCTTGGTCACGGCGTACCTGGCCGGTTTCTTCATGAAACAGCTGCGCGACCTCGCCGGCTACGGCGCCGACGAGGACGCGCTCTTGCTGATCACGCTGTCGCAGTACAGCACGATGCCGTTGTTGTACATCGCCACACCGCTGCTCAACGGGTTGCTCATCGTCGCTGTGAGCAAGGCCGTCCTCGGCCAGAAGGTCTCGGTGGGCGAGGTCGTGCGGTCCCGGCGGATCTGGGCTGTCCTGGGCTTTTCTATGCTCGTCATGGCTGCGTCGACCGCGACGGTCACCGTGCTCGTCGTCGGTGTCGTCGTGCTCGCCTCCTTGGGCACCGCAGGTGTGGTCGCGGGGGTCGTCATCGCGATCCTCGGCGCTGTCGCGCTCGTCGTCGGCTCGGTGTGGCTGATGATCCGCACCTTGCTCGTCCCGCCGGCCCTCATGCTCGAAGACAAACCGTTCTGGCAGACGGTCAGACGTGCCTGGAAGCTGACCTACAAGTCATTCTGGCGCCTCACAGGGATCTACCTGCTCGTCTGGGTCATCTTGGGCCTGCTCAGCTCGGTGGTGTCGGTGCCGTTGACGATCGTGAGCATGGTCCTGGCGATGACTGGGTTCACATGGGTGTCGCTGGTCGTCAACGCCATGAACCTCGTGCTCGCGTACACGATCACCGTCGCCTTCGAGGCTGTTGTCGTCGCGCTGCTGTACATCGACGTGCGGATGCGTCGTGAAGGCCTGGACCTCGAGCTCGCCCGCGCCGCAGCCGGGGCGCCGCAGCAGTGACCGCCGTGCTGGCCGCACCGCCGGTCGAACCTGACGCCGACACCGCGCGGCAGTGGGCCGCCGACGAGCTGGCGAAGTCTGAGTACCACACCGGTCCGAGCCTGCTCGAACGCCTGGTCAGCTGGATCGTCGACCAGGTCGCCCGCCTGCAGGACATGCCCGGGCCCTCCGGGGCTGGGGCTCTGGTGTTCCCGCTGCTCGTGGTCGTCGCCGTCGTCGTCGTGTCGCTGCTGGTCGCCGGACCGGTCCGCCGGTCACGGGCTGTCCGTGCCGCTGCGCGGGACCTTCTGCTCGACGACACCCGCACCGCCGAGCAGATCCGCGCCGCAGCCGCGGCCGCAGCCGACGCCGGTGACTTGTCGCTTGCCACAGCCGAGTGGTTCCGCGCCATGGTCCGCGGGATGGAAGAACGGACCTTGCTCGACGAACGTCCTGGCCGCACCGCTGACGAGGCTGCCGGCGCCGCCGGTGCGCGGCTACCAGAGCTCGCCGGCGAGCTCGGCGCCGCGGCACGCACGTTCGACGCGGTCCTCTACGGCCGGCACCGTGCCAGCGCCACCGACGAGGCGACGATGCGTGCCCTGGACAAACGCGTCGCGCACGTCCGCCCCTCACAGGTCGAGGCGGTGGTCTGAGTGAGCGCGACGTACGCACCGGCTGCGGTCGTCGGCGACGGCACGTCCGGGGCGAGCCGGGCCCGCAGCCGCTGGCGGCGCTCACGGAGCTGGATCGCGCTCGCCGCAGTGGTCGGTGTCGCCGCGATCATCATGGTGCTGCCCCAGCCGACGAGCTCTGGGGAACCGTACGCGGTGAACAACCCCGGTGCGGACGGTTCGCAGGCCCTGGTGCGGATCCTCAAGGCCAACGGGGTGCGTGTCACCGTCGTGCACTCAGCGCCGCAGGCCCTTGCGCAGGCGGGCGCTGGGGACACCTTGGCCGTCGTGGGCCGCAACCTCGAACGTGACGAGGCCCGGGCGCTGGCCGGGACCACAGCCGACCTCGTCGCCATCGACGTCGCCAGCTCGGCGCTACCAGACCTCGTGCCTGGTACCAGGTACGGCGGCGGGACGAGCCTGCCCACCGTGCGCCGGGCAGCCTGCGACGACCGTGACGCCCAAGCGGCGGCGACGGTCGTGGCACGTGCGTCGGTGCGGGTCAGCTGGGACGTCGAGGCGACGGTCTGCTTCCCGTGGGACGACTGGGGCTCGGCAGGTGCCTATGTGACGTTGGTCGTCGACGACCGGCGCACCGTCGTCCTCGCCGACGGTGACTTCGTGCGCAACGACACCTTGGCAGACGAGGGCCACGCAGCACTGGCCATCCGGGCCTTGGGCCGCCACGACCACCTCGTGTGGTACGTGCCGACCCGGTCGACCACCGGCACCGAAGAGCTGACCATGTGGGACGTCATGCCCCCGGCGCTGCCGATGCTCGCCCTGCACGCCCTGGTGCTGTTCGTCGTCGCGGCGTTGTGGCGTGGCCGCCGGCTTGGTCCTGTCGTGGCCGAACCGCTGCCTGTCGTCGTCCCGGCCGCCGAAGCCAGCCGCGGCCGGGCCCGGCTGTACCGCAAGATGGGTGCCCGGGGACGGGCCGCCTCGGCGCTGCGTGGCGGGACTGCCCGCAGGCTCGGTGCACGTCTGGGGATGCCCCGGTCGGCGCCCCCAGGCGAGCTCATCGACGCTGTTGCCCGCGCCAGCCGACGACCACCAGCGATGGTCGAGGCTGTGCTGTATGGTCCCCCACCTGCT
>WRCL01000102.1 GCA_009783975.1 Micrococcales bacterium | reverse complement strand
CTTCTTGATGACGGAACCCATGCAGACCTCATTCGTGGTTCGTGCGGCCAGGGGCCGTGGACGGATGCCGCCGGGCAGCGGCCAGGCTAGCAGGGCCAGCCATCACGACCACGCCCATCTGTAGTCCGACGGCCATGCTACGCGATCTGCACCCACACCCACTCACCGGGCCTGACCCACACGGGCCACACCCGATCACGCCGACCGGCTGGTCTCGGTCACCGCTGAGCGCAGGTACGTCTCCAACGCGTCGGCAGGCACCCGGAACGACCGTCCGACACGTAGCCCGGGCAGCTCACCAGAGTGCAGCAACCGGTAGACGGTCATCTTCGACACCCGCATGAGGTTGGCGACCTCCATGACCGTCAAGAAGCGCGCCGGTCTTGCGGTCGCGTCCACGGGCACCTCCTTCGGAGTCGAAGCCACCGTAGCGGTCGCACGGCCCCAGGCAAAAGGTGGAGCGCGTCTGGTCCCCCGTCTGACGGTGCAGGTTCGCCCAGGTGCGCACCGGCCGGCCCCGACCGCCCGCCCGGGCGTGTAGGGCAGCTCGTGCCCGGCCAGGACGTGCCACAGTGGTGTCCGTGCCCCGGGGGTACCGGCCCGGGCTCGGCGAGGGAGGTCACGTGGCGGGCAGCGGCGTGGGCGCCAGGTGGCGTGACTACGTCGACCGTTCTGCGCGCCAGTCCCCGGCGCGTCTGGCGCTCGGGGTTTTCGCGCTGGTCATCGGACTTTTCACCATCTTGCTCAGCGCACCGTGGGCCACAGCCTCTGGGCACCAGGCGCCAGCGGTCGTCGCGTTGTTCACCGCGACGTCTGCCACGACCGTCACCGGGCTGGTCGTCGTACCGACCGGCACGTACTGGTCTGGGTGGGGGCTGGTGGTCATCCTCGTGGCGATCAAGGTCGGTGGGTTGGGGGTGATGACGCTCGCGTCGTTGCTGGGCCTGGCCGTCTCACGCCGTGTGGGGCTGACGCAGCGGCTGCTGGTGTCGTCCGAGACGCATTTCACCCGGCTGGGAGAGGTCGGGTCGTTGCTGCGCACCGTCGTGGTGACGTCCACCGCCTTGGAGGTGACGATCGCTGCGGTGTTGTTCCCGCGGTTCCTCGCCGAAGGCCAAGGGGTGGGTCCTGCGGTGTGGCACTCGGTGTTCTTCGCCGTCTCGGCGTTCAACAACGCTGGGTTCGTCCCGACCGCTGACGGGCTGGTCCCCTACGCCTCGGACTGGTGGGTGCTGGCCCCGCTGATCATCGGGGTGTTCATCGGTTCGCTGGGTTTCCCGGTGATCTTGGACGTCATGCGGCGCTTGCGCCGCCCCCGCAGCTGGTCGCTGCACTCGAAGCTGACGATCGTCACCAGCGTGGTGCTGGTCGCGGCCGGGTCGGTGCTCGTCGCAGCGTTCGAGTGGCACAACTCGGGCACGTTCCAGCCACTGAGCGGCAGCGGCACAGCCCTGGCCTCGTTGTTCGCTGGCGTCATGCCCCGGTCAGGAGGGTTCGCGACGGTCGACGTGGCCCAGATGCACGAGAGCACATGGTTGCTGCAAGACGCCTTGATGTTCGCCGGGGGCGGTTCGGCGTCAACCGCCGGGGGGATCAAGGTGACGACGCTGGCGGTGATGATGCTCGCCATCGTCGCCGAGGCCCGCGGCGACAGGGACCTGGAGGCGTTCGGGCGGCGGATCCCGCGAGACACCCTCCAGGTCGCCATCGCCGTGGTGTTCATCTCGGCCACGGTGGTCTTGGGTGCGAGCCTGCTCATGCTCGCCCAGACCGACCTGAGCCTGGACGTCATCTTGTTCGAGGTGATCTCCGCCTACGCCACGTGCGGCCTGACCACGGGAATCACCGCGGGCCTGCCCGAACAGGCCCAGCTGGTGCTCGTCGCGCTGATGTTCGTCGGCCGCACTGGCACGATGACCATCGCTGCCGCACTGGCCCTGCGCAACCGTCGCCGGGTCGTCCGCTTCCCTGAAGAGAGGCCGATCATTGGCTGACAAGAACACCCGCAAAGGCGACGGGAGCGTGCTGGTCATCGGCCTGGGCCGGTTCGGCTCGGCCATCGCCACGACCCTCGTACGTTCTGAACGTGACGTCCTTGCCGTCGAACGTTCCCCAGAGCTCGTCGCGCTGTGGGCTGGGCGCATCGCCCTGGTCGAAGCCGACGCGACCAACCCCGTCGCCCTCGAACAGCTGGGGGTGCGCGACTACCCGACGGCGGTCGTCGCCGTCGGTTCGCACCTCGAAGCGTCAGTGCTCATCACCGCCAACCTCGTGGACCTGGGTGTCCCGCAGATCTGGGCCAAGGCTGTGAGCAACGAGCACGCCCGGATCTTGGAGCGGATCGGGGCCCACCACGTGGTCCGGCCCGAGTCCGAGGCCGGCGAACGCGTCGCCCACCTCGTCTCAGGCAAGCTGCTGGACTACATCGAGGTCGAAGACGGGTTCACGATCGTCAAGATGCGTCCCCCGCGTGAGCTGGAAGGTTTCTCCCTCGCCCAGTCCCAGGTCCGCACCAAGTACGGGGTGACCGTCGTCGGTGTGAAGAGCCCTGGGATGGATTTCCGCTACGCCGAGCCCGACCTGCGCATCTCAACCAACGACACCCTCATCGTCGCCGGCCACCCCGACCTGCTCGACCGCTTCTCCCGCCGTCCCTGAGCCTTGTCTTCGCGTCAAAGCCCTCGCCTTCGCGTGTGCTGCGGGGGCGCGTGGCGAGCCGTCCCCAGCCCATGGGGTGGCCCTGGCGTGCCCCGGCCGGTCGTGGGGTGCCTCGCGGTGGCCACCTGTGTTGCCACGATCTGCCCAAGACATGCAAGACATGGGGACGGTTCTTACAAGACATGGGGACGGTTCTTATGTCTTGCCTGGTCAGGAGCGGGTCGTCGCGCGCAGGGCTGCGCATGGGTACCGTTGTCGCCAGCAGGTGCAGTGACGGTAGTGGGGAGTGATGGACGAGCGGGCCGAGCCGGACTACCGCGACACGACGTGGCGTGCGGGCTGGCAGGACTTTCGCACCCTTGTCGGGTTTGCGGTGGTCGTCGCTGTCGCGCTCGCGCTGGACCGGGTCGGCGAGGACACCGCGAGCGCTGTCGCGCTGGACCTGCGCGAGGTGTTCAACGGGGTGCCAGGCGAGCTCGCGAACGTCTTCTTGTGGCTCGTGCTCGCCGGATACCTCGTCATGGTCACCGTCAGCCCGGTGTGGTTGGCGATCCAGCGGCGGTTCGCGTTGCTGTGGCGCACGGTGCTCGGTGCAGGTGTGGGGTTGCTGGGGTATGTCATGACCAGCCGTGTCGCTGCGGTGCGCGACTGGCCGCTGGTCATCGCCGAGTCCGCGCGGGACGTGGCGAGCATCGGCCGGGCCCCCCAGGCGTGGGAGATCGCCGCGTTCGCCGCGGTCACAGCCGTCGCCGTCCAGGCCTTGTCGCCACGGTGGACGCGTTGGGTGTGGACGTTGCTCGTCCTGCTCGCCTTGACCCGGGTCGTCTCGACGACCGCCGGGCCCATCGAGGTGCTCCTGGCGATCGGCGCCGGGGGGATGGCCGGGTCGCTGCTGCTGCTCGCCGTGGGACGCTCGGTGTCGGTCATCACCCCCACAGGGTTGGCCCGGCTCCTGGCTGGGTCCGGGCTGCAGGTGCGCGACCTGCAACCGGTCGACGCCCCTGGCTGGGCGTTTCGCGGGACCAGCGACGACGGTCCGGTGCTCATCCGCGTCATCGACGAACGTGACTGGCAGCGCGACCAGGTGCGCCGCGGGTACCGGCGGCTGCGCCTGCGCGAGGTCGGCGACGACGCCCCGTTCGGCTCGCCGGTGCGGGCCATGACGAACGAGGCGATGGTCGGGCTGTTCGCCCAGGCCCGTGGTGTGCGCACCGCACCGGTGCTCGCGGTGGCTGCCGGGGCCCACAACGAGGCGGTCCTCGCGGTGCGCGCTGTTGGCGGCCCCACACTCACCGAGCTGGGCGACCAGGTGTCCGACGAGGTCCTCACCTCGGCGTGGGAGCAGGTCGCACGGCTGGCCGACGCCCGGATCGGGGTGCGGGCCTTGACGACCGACCACTTGGTGGCCACCGACGACGGGGTCGTCATCGTCGACCTGTCCCGGGCCCAGCCCGCCGCACCTGACGGGGTGCTTGCCGGGGACGTCGCCGAGCTGCTCGCGTCGACCTCAGCCCTGGTCGGGGCGCAGCGCGCAGTGCAGGTGGCCTACGACGTGCTCGGGCACGACCGTCTCACAGCAGCGCTGGCGCGCCTGGTGCCCGTGGCGCTCACCCCGGGCACCCGTTCGGCGGTCAAGGCAGCTGGGGGGCTGGGGCCGGTCGTCGCGCAGGTGAGCGCGGTCACGGGGGTGCAGGAGCCTGAGTTCGAGCAGGTCGAACGTATGCGCCCGCGCACTTTGGTCATGGCGGCGATGCTTGCCGTCGCGGTCTATGTGCTCGCCCCACAGCTGGCGAACCTCAAAGCCCTCGACGCGGTCATCGCCGGGATCGACTGGCGCTGGGTGGGGCCTCTGGTCGCGGCGTCTGTCGCGACGTACGTCGGTGCGGCGCTGGGCCTGGCCGGTGGGACCCCTGGCCGGGTCCCTGTCGGGCAGGCCGGGGCTGTTGCGCTCGCCGCGTCGTTCGTCGCGTCGTTCTCCCCGCCGGGCATCGGCCAGGTCGGGCTGAACGTGCGCTTCTTGCAAAAACGTGGGTTCCCGGTGGCGGTTGCGGCCTCGGCGTCAGCGGCGAAAGAGGCGGCGGTCGTCATCGTCCACCTGTCGATCCTCACCGCGTTCGGGATCTGGGCGGGGTCCACCGACGCGTTGTCGAACGAGCTGTCGCGGATGCCGTCACCGGGGGTTGTCGCCGCTGTGCTCGGCGGAGTGCTGTCGATCGTCGGGGTGACCTTGGCGGTGCCGCGCGTGCGGACCATGGTGACCGGGCGCCTGGTGCCTGCGCTGCGCTCGTCAGCCGGGGCGATGCGCGAGGTCGTCACGAGCCCGACGAAGATCGTCTCGTTGTTCGGTGGCGTGTCGTTGCTGCCCCTGGGGTACGTCTTCGCCTTGTACTTCTCGGTCCGCGCTTTTGGTGTCGAACCGTCGTTCGTCGCCATCGGCCTGGTGTCGTTGTCCGCCGGGGCCGTGGCCACCGCCGCCCCGACCCCTGGTGGTCTGGGCGCCGTCGAAGCGGTGCTCCTGGCGTCCCTCACCGGTCTGGGTATCGCCTCTGAAGAAGCCCTCGCCTCGGTGATGCTCTACCGCCTGGCCACCTTCTGGCTGCCCATCCCGCCCGGTGCCGTCGCCTTCCGCGTCCTGACCGCCAAAGAGATCTTGTAGCCCGGGGTCTGGACCTCCAGGCTGAGGAACCGACAGCCCTGCCCGACGAACCCGCACAACCTCTCCTGACGGCGTCCGCGGGCCGATCACACCCGATCGGCTAGGGTCCGAGGGTATGGGCTTCCTCCTCGACCGCCGGATCGTCGTGCTGGTCGTCGCGTGCGTCGTCGAGGCAGCCGGGTGCTGGGGGGTGTTCGTCGTCACCGGCCGCCCGGTCTTCTGGTTCTTCGTGTGGAACCTGTTCTTGGCGGTGCTGCCCGCGTTGGTCAGCCTCGTCGTCGACCGTCTGGGCCCGTCGCGGCCCTGGGTCGGCTGGGTTGGCTGCCTGGTGTGGTTGCCCCTGTTCCCCAACACGGTGTACGTGGTGACCGACGTCGTCCACATCACCCGGGTCGAGTTCTTCGCCCACCGCCGCGGCTGGTGCACCGAGGAAGGCTGGCCCTTCCACTGCTACGCCGGCGACGAGACAGTCTGGGCCCAGCTCATCGTCCTCATGGGCCTGGTCGTCCTCACACTGTGGATCGGCCTGTGGTCCCTGGCCCACGTCCACACGTTCCTCGCCTCCCGCTGGGGCCGCACCGCCGGCTGGTGCGCCGTCGTCGTCGTCGCCGGTGCCGCAGGGTATGGGGTGTACCTGGGCCGTTTCGTCCGTCTCAACTCCTGGGAAGTGCTCAACCCCACCGTCCTGGTCCCCCAGGTCGTCGACGCCACCAACCAGTTCGCCGCAGTGTTCACCGTGATGTTCGGCGTCTACGTCCTCGTCGCCTACCTGCTGTTCTGGGCCTTCACCACCGCCCCAGCCCGCGACGGACGAACGTCGGCCCGAGCGTCGAACACATAAGCCCGTCCCTCACCTCGAAGCTCGGACAGCCGTGGAAGGTATGGGAAGCGCAACGCAGAAAATTCCACCGCGGTCGAGCTTGAGTTCGATACTTTGGCGGCGAGATCGACATTTTATCTGTCGAACAGACCGCCAAACTATCGAACTCATACTCGTCTTCTTCCGCCCCCCCACCTGTGCGTGAGGGCACGGGCCTCGAGTTCGTCGCGGCTGACGGTGCGCAGCAAAGCAGGTCGGTCGGGGGTGCTCAGGCAGGACGGCGCCCAGGGACGACCATGGCTCAGTCGTGTCCGCGGGCGAGGAACTGTTCGAACTGGGTGAAGAACGCGTCGACCTCGGTTGTGTTCTCCTCGTAGTAGGCGGTCTCCAGCTCGGCGAGGACGGCGGCACGGGTCTGCTCGAGGTCGGTGCTGCAGGCGTGGTCGTCGACGGCTGTGGCGATCTCTTCGGCACGCAGGGCCTGCAGGTCGGCGCCGGTGATGGGCTTGCCGTCGACGCGGGTGCGGGCGGTGATCGACTCGCGTGCCTCGTCGGGTGTCGCGTGCTCGTAGCCTTTGCCGGCCATGCACGTGGCCCACCCGTCGAGCGCGGCGAGCACACGGTCGTCGGCCTCGACCTGCGACGAGAATCGGGCGAT
>WRCL01000101.1 GCA_009783975.1 Micrococcales bacterium | reverse complement strand
GCACCCGGTGCGCACAGCGGCAGCAGCCGGGGCGCGGGTTGTCGTGCTCACCAACGGGTGCGGGTCGCTCGTGGCGGACTGGACGCCGGGGACGGTGGTGCTCGTCAGCGACCACCTCAACCTCACGGGGGTCTCGCCGCTGGTGGGCGCACAGTTCGTCGACCTGACCGACCTGTACTCGCAGCGGCTGCGGGCCCTGGCGCGCCAGGTCGACCCGGACCTGCCTGAGGGGGTGTACGCCCAGCTGCCGGGCCCGCACTACGAGACACCCTCGGAGGTGCGCATGCTGGGCGTCATGGGCGCCCACCTCGTCGGGATGTCCACGGCCCTGGAGGCGATCGCCGCACGTGCCGCGGGGATGGAGGTGCTGGGGATGTCCCTGGTCACCAACCTCGCTGCGGGGGTCAGCGGGCAGCCCCTGTCTCACAGCGAGGTGGTCGACGCAGGCCAGGGCGCCGCCGGGCGGCTGGCGGGTTTGCTCGCCGGGATTGTGGACCAGGTGTGACGGCCGCCCAAACCTGCCAATGTGCGCCAGATGCGACGTGAGACACCAGATGCGACCTTTTCACGTCGCATCTGGTGTCTCACGTCGCATCTGGGGCACAGCCTGGTGAGTCGTCGGCACAAATCATGTGGTGACGCGCGCCGCCGGTCCGTAGGGTCAGGGGGCGTGAGCGCCGAGACGTCATGGCTGCCCCGGGTGGCGTGGTTCTTGTCGGGACAAGCTGTGTCGCTCATCGGGTCGTCGGTCGTCGCCTACGCGGTTGTCTGGCATGTCGCGTTGACCACGCACGACGTCGTGGGCTTCACGGTCGTCGCGTTCGCGGCGATGGTGCCCCAGGGGCTGATGTCGCTGGTCGGAGGGGTGTGGGCCGACCGGTTCAGCCGCAAGGCGCTGGTCATCGGCGCTGACGCGGTCGTCGCGCTGGTCACAGTCGCGCTGGCTGTGGCGGTGCTCAGCGGGAACGAGTCGTTGTGGCTGCTCACCGGGGCGCTGGTGCTGCGGGGGATTGGTGGTGGCGTCCAGGTCCCGGCGGTCGCGGCGATCTTGCCGTCGATCACGCCTGCGAAGCACCTGCTGCGGGTGAACTCGGTGTTCGGATCGGTCCAGGCCGCGGTGCTGCTCGTGGTTCCCGCTGTCGCGGCTGTGCTCCTCGTCGTGTGGGACATGGGCTGGATCTTGTTCGTCGACGTGGCCACAGCAGCGGTGGCGATCGCCATCCTCGCGGTGCTCACGGTGCCGCCCACGGCCCAGGCACCAGCGGTGCTGCCTGACACGGCACCCGCCGCTGACGAGCCAGCGGGGCTGGGGACGGCGACGGCAGCGGGGCAGGCCCACGCACCCGGGGCGGCCGGGGGGATGGGCCCGGCGTGGCGGTTCGTCCTGTCGCACCCGGGGTTGCGGCGCACAGGGTGGCTCGTCCTGGTCATGACGGGGTTGGTCATGCCTGGGGCGATGCTCGCGCCGGTCGTCGTGGTCAGGCTGTACGGGGACTCCACCGTGCTGCTCGCCGCGGTGGAGATCGGGTACGCGGGGGCGTTCATCGTCGGCGGGCTCATCCTCGCCGCGTGGGGTGGGATGAAGAACCGGATGACGATGATGCTCGTCGTCACCGCAGCATGGGCGGGGTTCACCGTCATGCAGGGTGTTGTGCCGTGGGCGTTGGTCTACGTCGCCTTGTGGATCCCGTGGGGGCTGGTTGGCCCAGGGCTGGTCACGGTGTCCACGACGGTCATGCAGCAAGAGACACCAGCGCACCTGCTCGGACGGGTCATGGGGTTGCTGCAGGTGGTCATGCTGCTGGTCACCCCTGTTGTCCTGCTGGCGGTCGCACCGCTCGTCGCGGTGGTCGAGCCGCGGGCGTTCCTCGTCGTCTCCGGTGTGGCAGGGCTGGTGGCCACAGCTGTGCTCGCTCGTCGTGCGCCGCCGCTGTTCGCCCCTGACGAGCTGTCCACAGGGGGTCCGGCAGCCGGTGCGGGCTAGCCCGTAGGGTGGGGTCCATGACGACGACCGCGCTCGACGACGGGTGGGTGCCTGCTGACGAGCCGCCGGACGAACCGCCTGACTGGTACGACGCTGGGTGGTACGAACCAGCGCCACCACCCGTCGACGACCCGGTCGTCACAGGCACCGCGCCCTCGCGGGGGACGGCCCTGCAGGTGCTGGGCCAGGTGTGGGGGTACCCACAGTTCCGCGGTGACCAGCAGCGGGTGATCGACACTGTCGTCGCAGGTGGTGACGCGGTTGTGCTCATGCCGACCGGGGGCGGCAAGTCCCTGTGCTACCAGGTGCCGGCGTTGGTCCGGCCTGGGACGGGGGTGGTCGTCTCCCCGTTGATCGCGCTCATGGCTGACCAGGTCGCGGCGTTGTCGGCCCTGGGGGTGCGTGCGGGGTTCCTCAACTCCACGCAGGGCCCGGGCGAACGCGCCAGCACCGAACGGGCGCTGCTCGCCGGCGAGCTGGACCTGCTGTACCTGGCCCCTGAGCGCCTGACCGTCACCTCGACCCTGGACCTGCTGGACCAGGCGAGCATCGCCGTGTTCGCCATCGACGAGGCGCACTGCGTCAGCCAGTGGGGCCACGACTTCCGCCCGGACTACCTGCGCCTGTCGGTCCTGCACGAACGCTGGCCCGACGTGCCGCGCCTGGCGTTGACCGCGACGGCGACGGCTGCGACCCGGGCCGAGATCGTCGACAAGCTCCACCTGGCCGACGCGACGGTGTTCGTCGCCGACTTCGACCGGCCGAACATCTGCTACCGCATCGTGCCCAAGGACGACCCGCGCGGGGCGCTGCTGCACCTGATCCGCACCGAGCACGACGCCCAGGCGGGGATCGTGTACTGCTTGACCAGGGCGTGCGTGGAGGACACCGCGGCGTGGCTGGTCGCCAAAGGGGTGCAGGCCCTGCCATACCACGCCGGGATGGACGCGCGGACCCGTGCAGCCAACCAGGCTCAGTTCTTGCGTGAGGACGCGCGGGTCATGGTCGCGACGATCGCGTTCGGGATGGGGATCGACAAACCTGATGTGCGGTTCGTCGCGCACCTTGACCTGCCCAAGTCCGTCGAGGGGTACTACCAGGAGACTGGCCGCGCCGGGCGTGACGGCCTGCCGTCGACTGCGTGGCTGGCGTACGGGTTGGCCGACGTCGTCCAGCAGCGCCGGCTCATCGAGTCCGGCGACGGTGACGAGGTGTTCAAACGTCAGGCGGGCCGGCACCTGGACGCGATGCTCGCACTGTGCGAGACGGTCGACTGCCGCCGTGTGCAGCTGTTGCGGTACTTCGGCCAAGAATCGGGGCCGTGCGGCAACTGCGACACGTGCCTGGTCCCACCGCAAGGGTGGGACGGGACCGTCGCGGCGCAAAAGCTGTTGTCGACCGTCGTGCGCCTGGACCGTCGGGGGCAGCGGTACGGGGTGGGGCACCTGCTGGACATCGTGCGCGGCAAACGCCCCACCCGCGTCGCCCAGCTTGGCCATGACCAGCTGAGCACGTTCGGGCTGGGAGCAGACCTGTCCGACCGTGAGTGGCGTGCCGTGGTGCGCCAGATGCTCGCCGCAGGTCTGCTGTGTGTGGAGACGAGCTACAGCACGGTGCGTCTGACCGACGCCTCGGGGCAGGTGCTGCGCGGCGAACGCCAGGTGTGGCTGCGGCGCGAACCGCCCAAAGCTCCGCGTGCCTCGCGTGCCGCGGCCCGAACCGAACCAGGACCAGCACACCGGGCTGCAGCTGTCGACCTTGGTGATGCTGCTGGGCTGTTCGAGAAGCTGCGGACGTGGCGCGCGGGCGTCGCCCGGGAGCAGGGTGTCCCGGCGTACGTCGTGCTCCACGACGCGACGCTGCGCGAGATCGCCGCGTCCCGCCCGAACGACCTCGCGGCGTTGTCGCAGGTGAGCGGTGTTGGGGCGACCAAGCTCGACCGGTACGGGCCGGGGGTGCTCGCGGTCGTCGCGCAGGGCTGACCTTTTGCCTCGTCGCTCGCTCGGCCTATTGTTGGTCATGAGCGTTTGACGCGCGACTTCGGCGCCCGCACGCTGGGTGCAAACACGTGGCCCCACATTGTCGTCGGGCGGACGTGCTTTCGCTGAGCACAAGCGACCCGCGCGGTTGGTTATCGCTGGACCAGCCGGTCGGTGTCCGACCTGAGGAGAGTGCCATGCTTCCTGTGCGTCTTGTCCTGCCCGGAATGAGCCTGGATCCACCGGTTTTCGCCGTAGCGGGCGTCGCCTCGCCGGTGGGGCGGCACGGAGGGGCGAAGGCGGGCTGGAGGCCCGTCGAGCAGCGACAACGCAGCTGCCGTGCCCTCCGGGCGACGCGTCGTCGGCGCCATGTCGATGGATCCAGGCTGAGGAGATTCCCGTGACGATGCTGCTCAATCCGTGCCTGTCGTTCCGTGACAATGCTCGTGAGGCGATGGAATATTACCGGTCGATCTTCGGCGGTGAGCTGGAGATCCAGACGTTCGCTGACCTGCACCTCGACCAGGACCCCGCTGACGCGGACAAAGTGGTGAACGCGATGCTCACCACCGAGCGGGGGCTTGTGCTCATGGGGGCTGACACCCCCGCTGCGATGCCGTTCACCCCTGGCGGCTCGGTCTCGTTGTCGTTGTCCGGCGACGAGGTCGAAGAGCTGCTCCGGGAGTGGAACGGCCTGATCGCCGGTGGGACGGTGACGATGCCCCTGTCGACCGCGCCGTGGGGTGACACGGTCGGCACCTGCACCGACCGGTTCGGCATCAGCTGGTTCGTCAACATCACCGAGCGCGTGTAGGGGGCGTCTGCAGGCGGCGGCGACCGACCGATTCGGTCGTCTGCGCCGGTCCCAGGGCCCGATTCGGTCGTCCTCGAGGGGTCCGACAGGCCTCCTGCCTGGTCCGTAGGTCCCCCTGGAGACCCTCAACCGGGCGAAAGTGACAAAGTTGTGTCCCAAAGTGGCACCCACGCCGGCCAAGCCGAGCTAGTATGGCCAGTGCGGGAAGACTGCCCGATCGAACCCCTCCAGGGATTGTGGCTTCCCGTTGAGTCGTGAGCCTGCCCTCACGACCCCGGGGCCCCCGCGCCACCCCCCTGCAGCGCCGGGGCCCCGGCCTCTCTCTTCATCCAGGCGTCGCTGCTGCACAAATGCGCCGCTGGTGTGCCCTGCGGCTCGTTCTGGGAGCAGCACCCACACCCACAGCCCAGATGTCGTCGTGGCGTCGGTGGCGGGTCATGCGCCTCACCCGGCTAGGACTATGGTCCTGGGTGGACAGCGCGTCAGGTGGGGTTGCACTTGCGGTAGTACATGACGAGCGGGTCGACCTTGGGCCGCCACGGTTCGAGGTTCCACGTGGCCTTCTCCGAAGCCCAGACCCGGTGGCAGTCGAGCTGGTCGTACATCGAGTCGCTGTCGGCCCCAGGCTCAGCAGAGACCACTGCCCACACGAGCTTCCCGGCAGCATCCGACCCAGACCGCCCCCACGCGCTGGGGGTGACTGCCAACGATTTCCCGCCCTCACGGTTGCCCCACGACAGGTTCGTCACCGCAGTGTCGGCCAGCCACAGCACACCACCGTCGGACGCAGAGACCGTCACCGGCGCCGACCCGCTGAACCGTGCCCTGATGGGGGTGATCCCCGCGACAAGGCGCCCATCGCTGTCTCGGACGACGAGGGACCCGTCGGCGAGCACCTCCAGCTCGACCCCTTCTGGCCCGCTGAGTGTCCCCATGGGCACGTATGTCACCGACGACGACGCGATGTTCATCCGCACCGACCCGTCGGCGTCGGTGGCCACAGCCAACGTCCCCCCACCGTCGGTGAACGACACCGCCGGGTTCACCTCAAGGCTCACCGTCCCCACCGAGAACGTCACCGGCGGCCCAAACGGCCCTAGTCCCTGGTCCTCGTCGCTGCCCCACGGCCCAAAGCACCCACCGACGCCAGCCCCCACCACCGCCACCGTGAGCATCTTGGCCACACTGTTCACCTGGGGGACGTTACCAGCTGTGCGTGTCTTTGCCACGGACACGTGAGTTTTTCATCGGCACTGGTGGTCACTCCCAGCCCTCGCCGGTGGGCAGGCCAGCGGATCGGGCGTAGTCCATGTCCAGGACCAACCAGCCGCGGCCGTCGTTGACCAGCTCGAACTGGGCGACGTAGATGACCTCCGTCCCGCTCCACCCATCGCTGCCGGTGGGGGTGAGCGTCACGATCCGCGCCCGGTGCGCGCGGGTGGCTGTGTCGCGGGGAAACTCGAACGCGGCTGCGGCGTCGGTGCTGGTCACGGTGAACCAGCCTTGGTGGGAGCACAGCTCGAGCCAGGCAGCGTTGTGGGCTTCGCGAACCTCGGCGGCGGCGTTCTCCGCAGCCGGGCCTGTCAGCCAGGGCAGGGAGCGCTTTCTCGCATCGCCAGTGCGGGTGTCGGTGCGGCAGTCCGCGGCCCAGTACACGGCGACAACCTGGTCGACGGTCACGTTGGGGTCCTGGGCGGGCGCATGGGTCCCGGTGGGCTCGGAGGTGGCGGGCGCGGTGGGGCTGGTGGCTGGAGAGCTGGCGGTGCTTGATGGTTCGTTGGAACTGGTGGTGCAGCCTGCTGCCGCAAGAACAGCCAAGACGGCGAGGACAGTGGTTCGTGTGCGCATTGTGGTCACTCCGTGTGGGTGCGCTGTCAGATCTGGAGGCGGGGAGGTGGTGGGCCGGGCTGGATCGCGAACGACCGGTCAGGTCGTTGTTGGGCACGGGCGGCCAGTTGCGCGTCGAGCCGTGCCAGGCGGTCGGTGACCGATGGTGCCTCGTGGTCGGTGGCCGGTGGTTGGGGGGTCTG
>WRCL01000100.1 GCA_009783975.1 Micrococcales bacterium | reverse complement strand
TGTCGCGTCCGCGCCGGTTCGGCAAGAGCCTGTTCCTGGACACCCTCGCTGAGATGCTCGCCGGGCACAAGACCTTGTTCGAGGGGCTCGCGTGCTACGACACCTGGGACTGGGACATGGTCTACCCGGTGGTGCGCATCAGCTTTGGCGCCGGGGTGGTGTCCGACCGCGACCATCTCACGGTCCGGATCGAGGAGATCCTCACGCAGAACGCACGACGGCTCGGGGTGCCGGTCGAGCCCGGGACCGTCGCCGGCCGGTTCGCCGCGCTGATCCAAGGCGCCCGTGCCGTGCACGGACAACGGGTGGTCGTGCTGGTCGACGAGTACGACAAGCCGATCCTGGACAACATCACCCGTACCGAGGTGGCCGGGCAGATACGCGACGGTCTGCGCGACCTGTACTCGGTTCTCAAGGACACAGACGAGCACATCAAGTTCGTCATGCTCACCGGTGTGTCGAAGTTTTCCAAGGTCAGCCTCTTTTCCGGCCTGAACAACCTCAAAGACATCACGATCGACCCGCGGTACTCGGCAGTCTGCGGGTACACCGAGCACGACGTGGACACCGTGTTCGCTGCCGAGCTGGAAGGCCTGGACCGCGACGAGGTCCGTGAGTGGTACAATGGGTACAACTGGACCGGCGAAGCGGTGTACAACCCGTTCGACCTGCTCCTGCTGTTCGACAAGCGCCAGCTCGAACCTTTCTGGTTCGAGACGAGCACACCGACGTTCCTGCTCGACATGATGGTCGAGCAGCAGACCTACCTACCTGCCCTGGCTGACCTGGAGACCTCGGGGCCGGCGCTGTCCACCTTCGAGGTCGGTGACGTCTCGGCTGTGGCGGTGCTGTTCCAGACCGGGTACCTGACCATCGCCTCCACCCGGCGTATCGGCGCCACCGTCCAGTACCTCATGAAATACCCGAACCAAGAAGTCCGGACCAGCCTTGCTGGTGCCATGCTGGACTATCTCAGGCCTGTCACCAGACAACCTCCCGGCACGGACCTGTTCACCTTGTACGACCATCTTGTCGCCGGGAACCTCGACGGGATCCACACGTTCGTCCGGACCATGTTCTCCGCGATCCCCACCGACTGGCACAGAAAAAACGACATCGACCAGTACGAGGGCTACTACGCGTCGGTGTTCTACGCCTACTTCGCGTCCCTGGCCGTCGACATCACCACCGAGGACGCCTCTTCGACCGGCAGGCTGGACATGGCGGTGCGCGTCGCCGACCACACCTACCTGTTCGAGTTCAAGACCGTCGAGACCAGCCCGGACGGCGAGGCCCTGCGGCAGATCAAAGACAGGCACTACGCCGACAAGTACCTGGCCGACGGCACAACCGTCCACCTCGTCGGCGTCGAGTTCTCCACGGAGAAGAGAAACGTCGTCGCCTTCGACACCGAGACCATCACCCCACAGGTGTAGCAAAGACCGTGGAGGCGGTTTCGCCGGCAACAACATCTTGCTGGTGGTGTTCTTGTGAACGTGTTCCTCACCCACGTATTGCCCGAGGTGCTCATGGGTGCACCGGAGCGCCTGTGGCCGCACGGCGGGACAAGGCACCGTCCCAGCCGTCTGCGCACACACACTGACCAGCGACGACGCAGCCGGCGCACCACTAGGTTCACCCGTCGGCAGCAGCTGGGACAGCCCCGACTGGGACCAGGTGACTGACGCCGAGCTCGCCGCCTTGCACGCCGAAGAGGTCGCGCTCGCCACCGCCGACGCCCAGTGCGCGGTGACCGCAGGTGTCACCCAAGCCGCCGACGACGCCCTCTTCGACGCCGAGACCACCTTCTACAACGCCCACACCGCCGACGTCGAAGCATGGTTCGAAGCCCAGGACCGCCGCTGACAGGAACGGCCGTCCCCAACGTCCGCACCGCCCCGCACGCCGTCCTTTTGGGGGTTTGTTCGCCCGCCGGCGGGACCTATCGTGGAGGCCATGAGCAGACTGCGCCGTGCCCGGGTCGTCGTGGTACGTCGAGCGCTCGCGCTGGCGGCGGTCGTCGTGCTCGTCGGGTGCGCGACGAGCGCCGACCAATCCGACTCGATCTCCTCACGTCTTGACGCGTACTGGGACACCATCACCCAGAAGGCCAGCGTCGACCTCCAAGAGGCCATCGCCACGTGCATGAAGGAGCACGGTTTCGACTACACCCCGGTCGTCGACACCCAGACGCCGGACCGACGTTCCCCAGACGACGACCCGGTGGCCTACGCCGAGACGAACGGCTACGGGATCGGCACTGCTGCGATGCACAGACAGGCGGCGACGGACGACCCGAACGGCGCCTACTATGAGAACTTGTCTGACAGCGAGCAGCGGGCCTACAACAACGCCTTGTACGGGGAAGGCTCCGTCGACGCCGATGCGCTCGAAGATGGCGATTTCTCCGAACTCAGGCAGGGCGGGTGCTACGACCTGGCGTACGACCAGGTGTACGGCCCGCTCAAGCTGGACGAACCCTCGGTGCTCGACCAGTACTACCCCTACGTCCTGGAGCAGACCTCCAGCCACTCTCGGGTGCGTGCGGCACTGACGCAGTGGGTCTCGTGCATGGACGCCAAGGGGTACGCCTTCTCCGACCCCGACGAAGCGCTCCAGGGGTTCCTGGACCGGTACCAAGCCCTCGCGTCGCGTGGAGCTTTCGACGACGATGACCGCCCCACCAACGCGTTCGCCGCGCTGCGCGCCGAGGAGATCGCGACCGCCACCGCAGACGCGCAGTGCAAGGTGCAGGTCGGCCTGGACAAAGCGTGGCAAGACGCCTGGCGCGACGCCGAGGCCGAGTTCTACGACTCCCACAAGGACGCCGTCGACGCCTGGTTCGCCCAGCAGGAGCAGTCCGGCTGACCGGCGTCGCCAGCCCGGTTAGGCAAGGGTGAGCCCGTCGGGTACCGTCTGGGGGTCAGGTCCGAGCTGGAGGTACCGATGAAGAAGTGGCTCGTGCTGGTGGCCGTCGCGGGGATCGCCTACGTGGCCTACCGCAAGTTCATCCAGGACCAAGAAGAACGTGACCTGTGGGCTGAGGTGACCGACAACCTCTGAGGCCGTCCCCCAGGGGCCGTGGCGCAACTGGTAGCGCACCTGCTTTGCAAGCAGGGGGTTGCGGGTTCGAGTCCCGTCGGCTCCACGAGATCGAGGGCGTGTGCTTGCCAAGGGCAAGCCTCGTCGCTCTCGTCATTCCGTGCGGGCCCGAGCCCCGCACCTGCACGGGGCGATCCCCCCGTGGACCCCCATCTGTGGTCCTGCCGACGCGCAGTTTCGAGCATGCCCGTTTTGGCGGTGACAAGCCGGCACGTGTAGCATCGCGGCCATATCGGACAAATGGGGGTGTGATGGGGCCCGACGAGGAAGCCGCGCTGGTCACGGCTGCGCCGAGTGAGCCGGTCAGCCGCGCCTGGTGGGACGTGTCGCCGACGGGGGCCGACCCGGACCGTCCTGTCCCGCGGCGGCCGAACCGGGACGACCTGCGCTACGACCGTCGGGTCCAGATGCTCGCCGTTGGGATCGTCGTCGTCACGGTCCTCGTCGTGGTGGTGGGCTGGTCGCGGCGCCCCACGCACGTGGCGCGCGTGAGCCTCCCGGCCACTGCGGGGCAGGCGACGTCTCCGGCGCAGGCTGGTCTGGGCTATCTCACTGCTGTGTCCACGGCGGACGCTGCAGGAGTCCTGGCCTACCTGGCGCGAGCGCCGCAGTCGACCGAGCTCGTCACCGACGCTGTGCTGGCCGAGTCGGCCAGGCTCGGCCCGATCAGCGACATCGTCGTGCTGGCCTCGCGCGAGCAGGCCGGTTCCGGCAGGGGCACTGTGACGGTGCAGTACCAGCTTGGCCAGGCCCGCGTCATCGACACCTACCAGGTGGCGAAGTCCGCCGACGGCTTCTGGCGTCTGGCCCGGCCTGGCAAGGGCCACACCCGCAGCGAGGAGCGCGAGTACGGCGGGGTCGGTTTTGTCCCGGTCGACCTGCCGCAGGGTGCTGCCCAGGCAGGGCTCACCCTCAACGGGGTCGCGGTGTCGGGCACCGTCGACCTGCTGCCTGGCACCTACCAGGTCGGCAGCACCAACCCCATGCTCGACAGCAGCCAGGTCCTGCGCCTGTCCGGGCTGTCCAGCGACCTGCTTGCCAACGAGCACGCCCTGCGGTGGATGCAGGCCGAGTCGCACGACGCGCCAGGGTCGTACCAGCTCGCAGCCCTCCCGGTAGAGCTGACGGCCTCAGCGCAAGACGCGGTGGCCCAGGCGGCTGCGACGGCGGCGGCACAGTGCCTGACCGAGGCGCGGCTGGAGACGTCGTGCTCGTTGCAGTTCGACCCCTTTGACTACAAGTACGCCGGGACCCCGGTCGAGTCGACTGTGCGCTGGAACGTGGAGGCCGGGTCGCTCGACCTTGCCCAGACCCGACCCACAACAGTGCGAGGCGGTCATGGTCCGTGCTCCGACGCGACGGGGGCATGGGTGCTGTGGAAGGCGGGCGGGGACTTCCGCGTCGACCACCGGCTGCTCGACGTCGACAACGCCGAGTTCGTCGTGCCTGGTCTGCACGCACCTGCGGTGATGACCGCCGTTCCCCGCACACGGCTCACCGACGCCGGACAGCAGCAGGTCGCCACCGCAGCCGCGCGCAGGCTCGACTCGTGCCTGGCTGCCACCACGCTGCGCACCTGCGGGTTCGGCAACAGCCTGGACGTGCGCACCGCTGCCGGCGACTTCACCCTGGTCGAGAACACCGCGACCTGGTCGGTCGGCCTTGGTGGCACGGACCTGGGTCGCACCGCACCACAGTGGCAGTACTGCGACACCCGGGAGAGTCGCAGTCGGCTGAACCGCCAGGGCACGGCGACGGTCTGTGCCACCGATCTCTTCGTCACCGTGCGCATGTCGGCCCGGACGACCCGTGGGACCACCGAAGTGCTGGCCCAGCGTCTGCACGGCTACCGCGCTGATATCTCAGACCCCGACCACATCCGGGTCGATTTTCGCTGATCGGGCTCCAGTCGGCCTTCATCTGGGCGACCCGGCGGACGACGAGCGCGTGCTGTGCATCGTCGGGCACAGCATCCTGGTCGTCCAGGGTGTCCGGGGGTTGTCCCGGCGGGTGCGGGGCTCAGCCTCGCACAACATGACGAGAGCGACCCGGCTTGCCCTCGGCAGGCACGGGCCGCTCTTGGTCTCGTGGGCCTAACAGGACTTGAACCTGTGACCTCTTCCTTATCAGGGAAGCGCTCTAACCGTCTGAGCTATAGGCCCGTGCGCCAGGTGAGACTACCGTGGGCAGGCGGGGTGCGCCAAGTTCATCACTCGTCGGTGACTGACACGTGCAGGCCGCCGACCAGGGCGGCGACGATGTTGTACAAGAAGGCGGCGATGGTGCCCAGGGCGGTGATCAAGAACACGTCGACGACGCCGATGAGCATCGCCGAGGCGATGACCTTGCCGAAGCCGAAGTAGCCCATGACGGCGGCGGCGCCGTCAGCGCTGGCGACCTGGGCGACGATCTCTTCGATCTTGGAGAACACCTGCAGGCCGTCCAGGGCGACCCACATGGTGGCTGCCGAGACGACGCTCATGATCCCCAGGGCGAACGACATGAGGAACGACAGCTTCATCGCCGACCACGGGTCGACCCGGGCGATGACCAGCCGCACACGCCGCGGACCTGTCGTGCTCTCGTGCGCAGCAAGCGCCGACGGGCTCGGCTCAGACCACCGGGGGATCGCCGACATCGGGGCGGGGGGTGCGTGGGTGCTGGCTGCGGCCATGGCGGCCTCCTCGCTGTCGGACCGGGCGGCTGCGGCATACGCCGTCGACACACGTTCTGTCGTGGCGTGCGACACCTTCTTCAGCCATCCTGTGGTCGCCTCGACCGCTGCGCCAAGCGGAGCGGCTCGTTCGTCTGGACCTGCGTACTCCTCGGGACCCCGGGGCCGGGAGAACGGTGGGTGCCCTGTGGGCCGAGTCCCCGGCGGCGGCGGGAGCATCGGCGGCATCTGGCTCATGCGCCCTCCCCAGAAGGCTCGTCGGTCGGCCCGTCGGACGCTGGTGCGTCCACGGCACCCTCCACGGTAGCTGTATCTTCGCCCAGATGGCGCTCAGTGTTGCGAGCGATTGCGATGATGCGGTCTCCAACGTCGGGTTTCGCGAAAATCACCCCCTGGGTGGTCCGTCCTGTCTCGTTCACCTCGGCCACGGCTGAGCGTACGATCTTGCCGCGCTCCATGATAACGAGGACCTCGTCGTCGGCGTCAACGACGAGCGCCCCGACGAGGTCACCACAGCGTGGAGGCAGGTTCGCCACACGGATCCCCAGGCCTGCCCGGCCTTGCTGGCGGTAGTTGTCGGTCGACAGCCGCGTGCGCTTGGCCGTGCCCTGCTCGGTGACGGTGAACAGCGAGGCTTCGGCGCGCACGACGTCCATGGCGAGCAGCTCGTCAGCGTCACGGAACTTCATCCCCGTGACCCCGGAGGTCGCCCGGCCCATGGGGCGCAGCATCTCGTCGGTGGCGCTGAACCGCAAGGACTGGCCTTTGCGCGAGACCAAGACGATGTCCTGGTCGGCGTTGACCAGCCGCGCGGCGACGACCTCGTCGGACGTGCCGTCCTCGTCGTCGCGCAGGTTGATCGCGATGACCCCGCCGCTGCGGTTCGAGTCGTAGTCGCCCAGGCGGGTCTTCTTCACAAGGCCGCGGCGGGTCGCCAGGACGAGGTACGCCGCGGCGTCGTAGTCGCGCAGGTCGAGCACCTGGGCGATGGTCTCGCCGGGCTGGAACGCCAGGAGGTTCGCCACATGCTGGCCTTTGGCGT
>WRCL01000099.1 GCA_009783975.1 Micrococcales bacterium | reverse complement strand
TCGAGCGGTAGTTCTGCTCCAGCACGATCGTGCGGGCGTGGGGGTAGTCGGCCTCGAACTCGACGATGTTGCGGATGTCGGCACCACGGAACGCGTAGATCGACTGGTCGGCGTCACCGACGACAGTGAGCTCACCAGCAGGCAGCCCGCCGGGCTCACCGCGCCCGACAAGCTCGCGAACCAGCACGTACTGGGCATGGTTCGTGTCTTGGTACTCGTCGACGAGGATGTGGCCGAACCTGCGCCGGTAGTGCTCGGCGACGTCGGGGAACGCCTTGAGCAGGTGGACGGTCGTCATGATCAGGTCGTCGAAGTCCAGGGCCTGGGCCTGGCGCAACCGCGTCGTGTACCGCTGGTACACCTGGGCCAGCACGGATTCCAGACCCCCAGCCTCCCCCTCGGCAGCGGTCGTGCGGGCGTAGTCCTCAGCGTCGATGAGCTCGTCCTTGAGGTTGGAGATCATGTGCGCGAGCGTCTTGGGCGGGTACTTGCGCACGTCGAGGTCCAGCTCGCGGGCGACCAAGGTGACCAGGCGCAACGAGTCCGCGGAGTCGTAGATCGAAAAGCTGCTGCGCAACCCCAGCGTCGTGGCCTCACGGCGCAAGATCCGCACGCACGCAGAGTGGAACGTCGAGACCCACATCCGCCGCGCGGCCGGTCCGACGAGGTCGGTGACCCGTTCACGCATCTCCGCGGCGGCCTTGTTCGTGAACGTGATCGCCAGCACCTGCCCGGGCGTGGCACGGCCCGTGGCCAGCAGGTGCCCGATCCGGTACGTCAGGACGCGGGTCTTGCCCGACCCGGCCCCGGCGACGATGAGCAGCGGCGGACCACGGTGCACGACCGCGTCTCGCTGGGGCGGGTTGAGCCCGTCGAGCAGCGCGTCGACCTCACCGCACACCGCAGCGTCGGCGTCGGCGGTGGGTGCGAGGGCAGTGGGTAACGTCGCCTGCACCGACGGTGCGACCGTCGGGAACCCGGGCAGGTAGTCGAACAACGAAGTCATCAAAACCCACCCTACGGTATGCCTCGGCAGTGGTGCGGGCGGCCTACACCGGGACGACCGCCGCGGGTGCGGCGGCTGGGACGGCGCCGACCTGCAGTGCGCCGTCGTCGTCGGTGTACAGCACGACGACGACCTGCGTCCCGTCGTCGACCGTCGTCACAGCGACCGGGAGCACCTGCGTGGCGTCACGGGTCGGTGGGGCCGGGGCTGAGAGGTCGACGGTGGGAGGAAGGCCCGCCGGAGGCAGGGCGGCTGTGGGGCTGACGAGGTCGACCGTTGGTGGCAGGTGTGCCTGCAGGTCGACCGTCGGGCCAAGCAGGTTGACCGTCGGGTACGACCGTTGGACACGCAGGTCGAGCGTCCCACCAAGGTCGGGCGGCAACGGGGCGGCTGTCGAGACGACAGCGACGGTCACAGGGGGCTCGTCAGCCTCAGGGGTCGGCGCAGACGCCGGCTGGGATGGACGTGGCTCGGCTGGCAGCGGCGGCGGTCCGGCTGCGGCGTCGTACGCCGGTCCGCTGTCGAGGACCACACCGTCAGGGACCTGCACCGCAGCGACCTGCAGCGCCCCTTCGGTGTCGGCGTACACGACGAGGACGACCTGGGTGCCGTCGCCGCTCGTGGCCCGTGCGACCGGGACGAGCGAACCAGCGGCGGGGGACGGAGCCTTCGGCGCAGCAGCAACGTGCGGGGTCCGGTCCATGACAGCCCGGTCAGCCTTCGCCGCAGCCTTGTCAGCCCTCGCCTGTGCCGCCAGGAGCAGCGGGAGCTCGACAGTGTCGGGGTCCGGTGAGGTGGACCGGGCGGTGCTCGTACGACGAGGCTGGCGCACCGACGTCACCTTCGACGGCGGGCTCGGCGTGGGAGGTTCGGGTTGAGGTTCGGGCTCTGGTTCGGCGACGACAGCGTCGAGGAGCACCTGCGGTTCTTCTGCCGACGCCAGGGGCTCCTCACCCTCGGCGCGCACCGTCCCAGGGGCCGGGTAGAACACCTGCCCGAGGGCGGCGACCGTCATGCTGCCGTCTTCGTGCAGCTCGGCGACGGTCTGGCCGTGGGTGACCATCGTGCGCACACCGTTGGCGACCGACCACACGACGTAGTCCAGGGTCGCGCGGTTGGCGCGGGGCTCGCCGGGACCCTCGTCGATCCGGGCCCAGATCCCCGACCAGACGATGGTGGCACCGTCGTCGCCGGGTCCCAGGTTCGCGCAGAACGTCCGGTCGCCGCCCAGGCTCAGCTGCACCGGCGGGGGCGGGGTGTACGGCGAGCCGCGGTACGGGGTCTCCCAGGTGCCCTCGAACGACAGCACCGAACGGAACAACAGCTCTGGTGTGCTCTCCAACCCCGGCAGGACGTGCCGGGACAAGAACACCCGCCCGTCGGGCATCGCGTGCATGGAGTGACGTTTGGGCCCGTCGATGAACAACGACAAGAAGGTGTCAGAGATCTGCACCCACCGCCCGTCGCTACATCCCTCACGGTGGTCGAACAGCGAGAACGTCCCGTCGGTGCGGACCACCAGCGGACGGACCCCACGGTCCAAGATGTTCCAGCGCCCGATCATCGCCTCCACAGGGGTGGGGTCGGGGGGCGGTTCCAACGGGGTCCGCGCTGCCACCGGCACCAGGCGCCGGCGCCGGGTCCTCGTGCGCGGTGCGTCCTGCGAGGCCACCTCGGGGGCGGCGGCGCGCGTGCTGTCACTCACCGTCGGACCTGCCGTCCGCGTCGTCGTCCCACGCTCCGTACCCCAGCGCGTCGGCCCACAGCTCGTCAGGGTCGGGCAGGTTCTCTGGCGCCCCGGGCCCAGCGTCGGGGAACGACGGCCCGACGAGGCAGAACGCGTCACCGGCGAGCATGTCGAGGTCGTCTTCGGTGAGGTGGGACCCGACAAGGTCGGCCATCGTCGTACCGTCGGGGTCGACCTGGCCGACCGGGTACGCCCCGACGCGCAGCTTCGACATCACCTCGACAGCCGCTGCTGAGACGTCCTCGGGCAGCGCGGCACGTTCGATCGTCATCGCGAGCCTGCGGACCTCGACGCACACCGCACCGTGGCGGCGCGGGACGCCGATGACCTCGTCCCAGCCCCAGCTGCACTGCGAAGCCTCACGGTCGGCGACCCCCAAGACGTACGGACGCGCTGGCAGGGCCGCCTCAAGCCCCGGCACACCGACACCGTCGGTCTGGACCGCGACGGTGAGGCTGGTCGGTGCGGGGCTGGCGTCGTCGCCACGACCGAGCACCCGCACCGTGCCGCTCAACGCGACCTGCAGCGGTGCAGGCCGGGCAGGTGCGCCGACAGCAGGGATCTCTTCGGTCGTCACGTGCCCCGATGCGGTGGGGCGGTTACCGGGGCGCATGGCGCCACCCGGTCGTGGACCTGCCGCGCACCGCGCCAGCCCCCGTCCCCCACCTCACGCGGACGTGACCGCGTGCGGCGCCAACTGGCGCCTGGGCGGTCCTCATGCTCACTGCGAGCCCCGATCCTCCGACGAACGACCCGCCCCCGATGACGAGCCGACCGTAGGACACAGCCTAACCACTTCGCCGCCGACATCGCAGCGGTCGGGCACACCGATCTTCCGCACACCGGTGATCACGGCAAGAATCACCCCACCTGCGCACCTGTCACAACAGGCGGCGGTCGGCCGCCCACCTGGTGAGCTCGTTGCGGTTGGACAGCTGGAGCTTGCGCAAGACCGCCGAGACGTGGGTCTCGACGGTCTTGACCGAGATGAACAGCTCGCTGGCCGTCTCACGGTAGGTGTACCCGCGGGCGATCAGACGCATGACCTCCCGTTCACGGGCAGTGAGCCGGTCGAGCTCGTCGTCGGTCGTCGCCACGTCAGCGCCACCAGTGCCGAACGCGTCAAGGACGAAACCGGCCAGGCGCGGGGAGAACACCGCATCGCCACCAGCGACCCGCACGACCGCCGCAGTCAGCGCCTGCCCGTCGATCGCCTTGGTCACGTACCCGCGGGCACCGACCCGGATGACCGAGACGACGTCCTCAGCCGCGTCAGAGACCGACAGCGCGAGGAACCGGGTCTCTTCGCGCAGGTCAGCGCACCGTGTGACGACTTCGGCGCCACCGCCGCCCGAACCACCAGGCAGGTGCACGTCGAGCAGCACGACCGCTGGGCGCAGCTGGTGGACGACCGCCACGCCCTGCTCGACGTCGGCGGCCTCCCCCACGACGCGCACCACCTCACCGAGGCAGGCGCGCACCCCCGCGCGCACAAGCGCATGGTCGTCGACGAGCACGACGGTCACTGGGGCGTTGGGCACTGTGCTCACCGGTCCTCGTTCGGGGTGTGGGTCGGCATGACGACATGCACCTCGGTGCCGCGCTGGGCCGAAGACACGACGCTCGCGGTCCCCCCACGGCGGCGCACCCGCCCGACGATCGACTCTCGCACCCCGAAACGGTCCGGGGCCACCTGGTCGGGGTCGAACCCGTCGCCACGGTCACGGACGAACACCTCCAAGGCCTCGTCGCGCACCTCCAGGTACAACGACACCGGCGCGCGCCCGTGCGTGACCGCGTTGACCAGGGCCTCGCGTGTCGCGGCGAGCAAGGCGTCGGCACCGTCGTCAGGCACCGTGTCACCGACGACGACGACGTCGACCGCGACCGGCTGCCCGTCGGGCCCGACCCGCGAGTCCTCGACCTCGGCGACCACAGCCCGCACCGCCGCAGCCAGGGACTGCCCCGGGGTGGGCCGGTCGGCGTACAACCACTCACGCAGCTCACGTTCCTGGGCGCGGGCCATCCGGGCGACCTCGACCGGGTCACCTGCACGTGTACGGATGAGCGCGAGCGTCTGCAGCACCGAGTCGTGCAGGTGCGCGGCGATATCGGCGCGCTGGGCCTCGCGTTCGCGGGCGACGCGCTCGTCGCCCAGCTCGCGGGCCAGGCGCAACCACCACGGCGCCAGGGCGAGCCCCACCCCGGCGAGGATCGCCAACGCCGCGACGACCGACTGCACGACGACCGACGGCGCCAGGTCACGGCCTGAGACCTGCCCGACGAACAACAACCCACCAGCACCAGCCAGCAGCACCCCACCAGCGACGGCAAGCACCGGTGCCGGGGTCCGCCCCCCCGCCACCTGGCTCATCTGCCGCCGCTGGACCGCGTCAAGCTGGGACCACGCCAACGCCAGGCCCCCGACGACGAGCACCGCAGCGAGCAACCACCCCACCTCGATGCGGGCCCCGGCCCGGTAGGCCACGACCAGCCCTGCCGCGACGACGAGCACCACCCCGACACCGATATCGGTCACAGGCAACCGTCGTCGCGTGACGAACAACGGCTGGCGCCGCACGAGCCGGGCCGCTGCGGCCGGACGCACCAGGGCCGGGTCGTGCGGGTTGCCGGTCGGCACCGTCACCCACCAGAACGCGTACAGAAACACCCCGGCCCCGCCAGCGAAGACCGACACGACGAACGCCGCACGCACCCACCCCACCGGCCAGCCCAGATGCGCCGAGACCGCTGAGGCCACCCCGCCCAGCCACCGTCCGCGCACAGGGCGCAGCAGCGGCGGTCGCTCGGTCGCCACGGTCATACCCTGATGGTGGCACGACCATGGCGCACCAGGTGGCCTGTGAGGCAAATCTCAGGGTCAGGTTCAGGGCCAGGCCCCCACCTCGTGCGCCGGCCTACCGGCGGGTGGAGACCAGCGCGTCGGGGGCGCCGGGGATGTCCTCAGACAGACCGTCGACCTCGATCGTCATCGTCGTCGCTGTGCACGAGACCGGGTACGGGTCGATCGGCAGCATCACCATCTCGCCCAGCGTCTCAGCCTGGGGCAGGTCGACCGTCTCGCCAGCCCCGGAGATGGTCCCGGTGCCGTCACGGTTGGTGTACGTCACGAGGATCTGCCCGTCACCGACCTGCCACCTGCCCTCGGCCAGACCAGTGCCTTCCACGGTCATCGGGATGGACTGGCCCTCGGCGCTGACGACCATCGCCATCCGCACGTCGAGCTCGGCGGTGAAGGTCCCGTCGTCGGCGAGCGTATGGGTCTGGATCGCGGTGATGGTGACGTCGGAGAAGGTCAGGTCCGGGTCAGCCATACCCTCTTCGATCGCAGGCCCGATGAAGCCCACGTCCAAAACCCACGTCCCGACCAGGCACGACTCGAGCGAGTCGACCTCGTCCGTCGGCTCAGCAGTCGACCCGGGGCCGCGTGTCCAGCTGCTGGCCCCCCCACCGTCACACCCGACCAGAGCCAACACACCCACGAACACCGCGACAACAACAGCACGACGCATGAGACACCTCGATGGTCGACGACAGGTACGCGCCTCTCATCGTGCACCCAGACACCGGACAGCACATTCGGACGCCGCGGCTGGCCTACTCGCCGCGGCGGGTGCGGCGTCGGTTCCACCAACGTCGGCCGCCCTCCCCGAGCGGGTTGTCACAGTCGGGGCTGGCTGACGCCGTGGACCGGACGGGCCGTGGCCTCTTCAGTGACAGACCAGGAGGCGCCAGTCCAGCCGACGATGGCCGGGGTGTACTCGGTTGAACAGGAGACGGTGAGGCTGCCGTCGGCGTTGACCACAGCCGTCCCATCCATCCCCGAGGCGGCAACAACCTGGAGTGCAGTCGCCACCGCTGCTGGGCCGTCGAGGACCGGCGCGTCGCCCAGTGCGGCCTGGGCGAGGTCGAGGCGTGTGGCCCCGGCGCGTGCAGCCTGTTGAGCACACCACGCAGCGGCATCCTGGGCGCGCATCAACCCGCCGCCATCGACAACCAGCCCCAACGAGATCAACATCGCGAACAACGTGACCAGGACGAACAGTTC
>WRCL01000098.1 GCA_009783975.1 Micrococcales bacterium | reverse complement strand
TCGACCGGGGGCTCACTGTCACCTGCGAGCCCTGTCGTTGTTGGTGCCTTGTGGCCTGGTTCTGCTCCCATGGAGACCATCGTTGCACCGAGCACCCACACGAAGCCGTGACCTGCTGTTCTGCCCGATCGAGCTGGCCATGGTGTCGGCCTAGATGGTTGATTCCAAGGGGTCCGGGTCGTTCGTGACAGGGCCGTTGGGTCGTCTGGTGGCGTGTCGCGCCTGGTAGACGGGCAAAGGTGTCCAGGATCGGTGCTGTCAACCCTTCTCGCCTGGCCCTTGGAGGACCGGTCCGATGGACACCTGCCTGGACACCCTTGCTGTGGCACTCTACGTCACAGTCGACGACCTGCTCGTGGCCAACCCGCACGAACGCCCGGCCCGGCCCAGGACCGGGCTGGTGCCCAAGGTCAGCGACTCGGAGATGATCACCTTGGCGGTCGTGGGCGCGCTGCTGGGGTTCACCGACGAGGCCCGGTGGGTGCGGTGGGCCCGGGCGCACCTAAGGTCCTACTTCCCGTTCGTGCCCCAGCAGCCGGGGTACAACAAGCGCCTGCGCAAGCTGGCCGGGACCATCAGGTGGGTCTGCGACCGCCTGGCCCGCTCGACCGACCAGTGGTGCGACGGGACCTGGGTCGTGGACTCCACCCCGGTGGAGGCAGCCCGGTCCAAAGAGACCGTCAAACGCTCTGACCTGGCCGGATACGCCGAGTACGGGTACTGCGCGTCCCACTCGCGCTACTTTTGGGGCTTCCGCCTGCACCTGGTGTGCACCTTGTCCGGCCTGCCCGTGGGCTACGCCCTGACCGGCGCCAAGACCGACGAGCGCCAGACCCTGCTGTCGATCCTCGACGGCACCGAGCACCGGCCCGGGCAGATCATCATCGCCGACAAGAACTACCACGGGGCCAGCTTCGAGCAGACCCTCGCCGACCAGGGCGTGGTCCTGGTGCGCAAGGCACGCAAAGGCGAGGCCCCACGCCCCGGCGGGCAGTTCTTCAAACCCCTGCGTCAGACCGTCGAGTCGATCAACGCCACCTCGACATCGAGCACCACCACGGACGCACCCTGCCAGGCATCACCGTGCGCATCCTGGTCCAGATCCTCACCCTGACCGTCGTCATCTGGCACAACGAACGCACCGCCGCCCCCGTCCTGCGCTCACTGACCCCCTACGACCACTGACACCCCTTGGAATCAACCATCTAGTACACTGTTGCGTCTAATATTCGTGATATCGGTGTGTCTGTCGGGGCTGTCGGGGCCCTAGGGTGTACGCCTGTGCGTGGCGGACACTTTCCTACCTCCCGCCAGGAGCGTCGACGATGGCCAGGACGAAGTCCCCTGGTCGGGTGGCGCCGCGTCGAGGCCCAGCCCCACCGCCGCAAGGTCGACTGGGCCCACCAGGTCCAACGCCTGCTGACCGTCGACTTCCCCCACGCGGCCACGGTCGTGCTGGTCATGGACAACCTCAACACCCACAACACCTCCTCGCTGTACGAGGCGTTCGCACCCGACCAGGCCCTGGCCCTGGGCCGCCGCCTGCAGATCCACCACACCCCCAAGCACGGGTCCTGGCTCAACGTCGCCGAGATCGAGCTGGCCGCACTGACCCGCCAGTGCCTGGACCGACGCATCGACGACCTCGACGACCTGAACACCGAGCTGGCCGCCTGGCAACAAGCCACCAACGCCGACCAACGCCAGGTCCGGTGGCACTTCACCACCGCCGACGCCAGGACCAGGCTCCGCCACCTATACCCAGAACATTAGACGCAACAGTGTACTAGGGCTAGGTGGTGAAGACAGAGGAACCGTCCCCATTGTCTTCATTGTCTTCACCACCGCACAGGGCCAGCCAGTTGGCCATGATGCGGTGCCCGCCTTCGGTGAGCACCGACTCGGGGTGGAACTGCACCCCGTGCAACGGCAACGTGCGGTGCGCCAGGCCCATGATGGTCTGGTCGGCCCAGGCGGTCACACGTAGCCCGTCGGGGACGGTCGAGGGCACGACCGCCAGCGAGTGGTAGCGCGTGGCGGTGAACGGTGAGGTGAGCCCGGCAAGGACGCTGGTGCCGTCGTGGGTGACCTGGCTGGTCTTGCCGTGCATGAGCACCGGCGCGTGGGTCACCGTCGCCCCGAACGTCTCGGCGAGCACCTGGTGGCCCAGGCACACCCCGAGCATCGCGGTGCGCGTCGCAGCGCACGCGGTGACGACCTCGCCGCACACCCCGGCGTCACCAGGGGCGCCTGGGCCAGGGGAGACGAGCACCCCGTCGGCGTGGTCCACGCTGGCGGCGACATCGTCGAGCATGTCGTTGCGCACGACGCGGGTGCTGGCGCCGAGCTCGTGCAGGTACCCCACGAGCGTCCACACGAACGAGTCGTAGTTGTCCACGACCAGCACCGACAGGCCCATCAGTCGACGGTCGTGTCGTTGAACGGCATGAGGGGTGCGATGGCCGGGAACAACCACAGGAAGCACGCGACGACCACTGCGCCGACGAGGATGAGGGCGATGAGCGCCCGCACGACGACAGGGCCAGGAAGGTTCCGCCAGATCCACGCGTACACCGGTCATCCCTTCACGTTGAGCAGCTCTTGGGGTGTGCCTGAGGACGTCGGTGCCCAGTAGGCAAACTCGCCGTGGACGACATACCGCTGCTGGGCCGAGAACATCGGGTGGCACGTCGTCATCGTGATGAGCCGTTTGGTCGGGTCCGCGCCAGAGCGGTCAGGGACCGGGTTGGTGACATACCCGTCCTTCGGGCTGACGATCCGGGTCGACGTCACTGTGTACACGTACCACGTCTGCGGTGTCCAGATGACCAGCGCGTCACCGACCTTGAGCTCTTCGACACGGTTGAACGGTTTGCCGTACGTCGTGCGGTGTCCTGCGATGGCGAAGTTCCCGATGTCCCCAGGCATCGCGGTGTGGTCGTAGTGCCCAATCCCCAGGGGGTTGAGCACACTGGCCGGGTCGGTGCCCTGGCTGATGGGACGGGCTGGTTCACCTCGCCACCGGGGGGCCTCGAACGAGGCGAACGTCACCGCTTTGCCAGGTTCGTCGATCACCGGTGGGGGGCCCTGGCCAGGGACAGCTGGTCCGGGTGCGGGAACTGGGGCGTCAGCGTACAGGTCACGCAAGATCTGGCTCTGGGCGTGGTTCGCCTCGATGTCGGTCCACCACAGCTGCCACACCAAGAACGCCAGCAGGCCCACCCCGACGGTGATGAACATCTCGCCGACGACACCGAGCGCCGAGTACGCGGCTTGTTCGACGCTCCACGCAGGGTTGGCGTGCCGGGCGTAGCGTGTGTCGGAGGTGTGCACGCTGCGGCGCGGTTCGCTGCGCACGACGTCAGGCCACAGGTTGGTCGTCATCGGCTGCTCCCGACGGTGCCCAGCACGTCGGTGCCTGGTGGGACGTGGGCGTGGACCAGGCCTGTGGCCCCTGAGTACGCCGGCAGCTGCACGGACTGGCTCGGGCGCACCGACCAGCCCAGACCCACCTCGTCGGCGTCACGGACGTAGGCGAGCACCTGTGGGGACTGGTCGAGCCCCGCGCGCAGCGCCGCAGGGTCGCCGACCGCCGAGATGGTGTACGGCGGGGAGTAGACCCGTCCGCCCAGGCGCAAGACGTTGCCCACGCACTGCAGCGACGTCGTGGTGATGATCCGCTGGTCCTGGACGGCGACAGCCTCAGCCCCACCAGCCCACATGGCGTTGACCACGGCTTGCAGGTCTTGCTGGTGCACGACGAGCACATCAGGGTCGACGTTGTCGCGGGCGGCCGACACCGGAGCGTCGTCGAGGGTGATGACCAGACCAGGCCCGGCCACCGCGACCGAGCCGGCCGCAACCTGCACCGGCACCGAGACCGCACCAGGCACGTCGGGGACCGCGGCGGTGAGCGCGTCGACCTGGGCACGTAGCGCGTCGACCTGTGCCGCCTGGTGCTGGACCTGTGCGGCTTTGGCCCGGGTGTACTCCACGAGGTTCTCGGGGCGACGGTCGCCGGAGGCGTCGGCGGCGCTGACGACGAACAACAGCCCGGCCAGGCACGCGACGACTGCCACACCGGCAGGCCCGAACCCCACCCGGGCGTACGAACGTCGCGGTGCGCCATCTGGGTCGCCGGGGGCAGGGGCCGCCTGCCCGCGCTGGGCACGGCGTGTGTCGACCGCAGGGGTGGTCGGTGCCGTGCGCTCGGTGCTCGTCACCGTCCTCACCTCCTCGGGTCGTGTGCGCGCGCCGCACCGACAGTCTCGTGGACGCTCGTCGTTCGGGCACTACGCTATGTCAATCGGTGCCGCATACTGATCGGCACCCGGTAGCAAGGACAGGAGCAGCCGACGTGGCCAAGTCGACCCCGCCCCGCAAGAAGCCTGGGTACACTCCGCCTCCGGCGGCGAAGGCGCAGCCACCCAGCCCTCAGTGGTACAAGGTTCTCATGGTGAGCCTCATGGTGGGAGGCCTGGTGTGGGTGGTTGCCACATACCTGGGGACAGGGTCGCAGCGCGGCATCCCGATCCCAGGTCTGGACAGCCAGTGGAACCTCCTGGTCGGCTTCGCGCTGATGCTCGCCGGGTTCATCATGACGACCCGCTGGCGCTAGCTGTCCCCAGCGGTGGGCAACCTTGTGGATAGCTACACCTGTGTAGCTCAGGCGAGCCCGGCGAGCTGGTACACCCGCACGACGACGACGACGAGCGCGACCGCCACCGCGACGCTCGCCGCGACCGAGACGACCCGTCTGTGGGCCCGGGGGGCGTAGGCGTAGGCCGTGCCGAGCAGCGCACCGACGAGCAGACCCCCCAGGTGCGCCTCCCAGGCGATGCCCTGGACGACGAAGCCCAGCACGACGTTGAGGGCGATGACCCCGGCGATCCCCTGCGCGTTGCGCCCTGTGCGGCGCAGGACGACGAGCACCGCCCCGAACAGCCCGAACACCGCTCCGGACGCCCCGACGACCCCCGTGACCCACAGGTCGGCGCTCACACGTCCGGCGATGACCATCGCCGTGGACCCGGCGAACGCGGCGAGCAGGTACAGCGTGATGAACCGGGCCCGTCCCAGGCTCGCCTCCAAGAACGGCCCGACCATCCACAGCGCGAACATGTTGAACCCGATGTGCAGCAGGTTCGCGTGCAAGAACGCCGAAGACAAGAACCGCCACGGCTCGTCAGCGCCGTAGACCGGGACGAACTGGAACTGGGAGGTGAACCCGGGCACAGCAGCCTGCGCGACGAACGCGAACGAGCACACACCGATGAGGCCCAACGTCACCACCGGCCGTGCCAGCACCGTGCCCTCGCCGAACGTCGCCCGTGGGGCCGTCGCCCGCGTGGCGACGTTGACGCAGTCCACGCACTGGATCCCCACAGGGGCCGGGCGTTGGCACTGCGGGCACATCGGGCGTGAGCAGCGCTGGCAGCGCACGTACGACGGGCGGTCACGGTGGCGCGGGCACACCGGGACGCCGTCAGGTGCCCCGGCGGGCACGTCGGGGACGGCACCGGGTGCGGGGCCCTGCGGCGGGTCAGACACCGGTGCCTCAGCGCTCGACGGTGACCGAGACGAGGACCTGGTCGGTCAGCGGACGGTCACCGGGGCTCACCGGGGTGGTCGCGATCGTGTCGACGACGGCCCGCGAGGCGGCGTCGGCGACCTCGCCGAAGATCGTGTGCTTGCCGGTCAGGTGCGGTGTGGGGGCGACGGTGATGAAGAACTGCGAACCGTTCGTGCCGCGCATGCGCCCAGAGGCGTCGGGACGTTTGCCAGAGTTGGCCATCGCGAGCAGGTACGGGCGGTCGAAGACCAGCTCGGGGTGGATCTCGTCGTCGAAGCTGTACCCAGGACCGCCGCGCCCGTCGCCCTGCGGGTCGCCGCCTTGGACCATGAACCCGGCGATCACCCGGTGGAAGACGACCCCGGCGTACAACGGGCCGGTGCCGTCAGCGCCGGTTCGAGGGTCGCGCCAGGGTTTGGTGCCGTCGGCCAGACCGGTGAAGTTGGCGACAGTCGTCGGGGCGTGGTGGGCGAACAGCTCGACACGGATGTCGCCCGCGGAGGTGTGGAGGGTTGCGAACATGGCGCAAGTCTTGCACGACATCCCAGCAGCGTCCGCACGGGGTCCGCGGTGAGCGTACCGGCCGGCGTGGCGGACCGGTCGACACCGGCGTGGCGCTGCGTGTTCGCTGCTGGCGGACCCGCCGAACGCGTGCGAAACCTGCATTGAGCCGTGAAGGATGGCAGAGTGTGAAGTTACAGAACTCATGCGACCTGGGAGTGGACATGGCAATCGGCCCGCTGGGGAAAAAGCTCGACGTCGACCGCGACCAGCTCCGCGAACAAGCCGCGGTCCTGGCCTTAGGTGCCCGGGACGGCGCCGCACAGGCTGCGACAGCTGCCAGGGGAGCAGCCGCCAGCGCCTACGGGTGGACGACCCCTCGGGTCGAAGCCTTCGTCGAGTGGCTGGGACCACGTCTTGAGCACCTGTACAGCGAAGGTGTGAAAGCCGCCGCCCCCCAGGTGGAGAAGGCCGCAGAAAAGGCCGTCCCCGCGGTCGGCACCGCCCACGACAAGATCGTCGACGAGCTGCTCCCGCGCCTGGTCGCAGGGTTCAACGCCGCCGCAGACCGCGCCCAGGCCGCGGAGGCCGAAGCCGCGCGCCTGGCTGCCGCCGCCCAGCGCAAGAAGTCCCGCACGACGCGCCGGGTGCTTTTCGCCGCGGCCGTCGCCGCCGCGGGGATCGGGGCCGCCGCGGCGTGGGCACGTTCACGTACGACGGTCGACCCGTGGGCAGAACCGTGGGAGCCGACCGACGCCCCGGCCAAACCCGGTCTGGAAGACAAGG
>WRCL01000097.1 GCA_009783975.1 Micrococcales bacterium | reverse complement strand
TGTGTTTCGACCGTTTCGACGTGCTCGTCGACACTGTCGTGCTGTACCCGCCGCAGTATGCGTTCGACTATCCCGCTGGGTGCCACCACTACACGGTCCGGCTGGTCAACGCCGGGTGCGACGAGCTGGACTTCACGTCCCTGACGGTGCTGGAGGTGGAGCCTGGTGGCTAACAGCGACACGAAGAACCGCCGCCTCGTCGCGCGCGTCAGCTCATACCAAGACGCGGTGCGCGCACTGTCGGACTCCCAGCTCGCCGACAAGACGCGCGAGTTCCGCGGGCGTATCGACGCTGGCCAGAGCCTTGACCACCTGCTGCCCGAGGCGTACGCGGTGGCGAAGGAGGCCGCGCTGCGGGCGGTGGGCAAGTTTCCCTACGACAACCAGGTGCTCGCCGCGGTCGTCATGCACCAGGGCAACATCGCTGCGATGAAGACCGGCGAGGGCAAGTCCCTGACCGCGACGCTGCCGCTGTACCTCAACGCATTGTCAGGCCACGGCGCGATGCTCGTCACCGTCAACGGGTACCTGGCCCGCCGCGACGCCGAAGAGTTCCGCCCGGTGTTCGAGCTGCTCGGGCTGCGCCTGGCCATCGGTGTGCCCGAAGCAGGGACGAGCGACTTTTCGTCCGGCGAGAAAAAAGATATCTACTCCGCGGACGTCATCTACTCCACGAGCGACAAGGTCGGGTTCGACTACCTGCTGGAGAACCTCGTCGGCACGAGCGAGGAAAAATACCTGCGCCCGTTCAACTATGTGCTCATCGACGAGGCCGACGCGATCTTGCTCGACCTGGCGCAGATGCCGCTGGTCATCTCCGGCTCACCGCGGGTGCAGTCCAACCTCTACCCGCTGGCAGGGGCGTTCGTCGGGACGCTGCGCGAAGACGTCGAGTACGAGTACGACCAGAGCACAGGTGTCGTCGCCCTGACCGATGACGGGGTCGCCGCGGCGAACAGGTTCTTCCACGTGGAGAACATCTACGCCCCGCAGTGTTTTCGTCTCACACGCCACATCCACCTCGCGCTGCGGGCACGGACGAGCTTTGAGCCGATGCGCGACTACATGGTCATGGGCGGCAACCTCGTCCTGCTCAGCTCGGTCACGGGCCGGCTCCTGGAGGGCAACAAGCTCCAAGGCGGGCTGCACCAGGCGATCGAGGGCAGAGAATGCCTGGACATCACCACCGAGAACCGGGCGATGGCGTCGGTGACGTACCAGAACCTGTTCGGCATGTGCGACCGTATGGGAGGGATGACGGGGACGGCAAAAGGTTCGGAGAAAGAGCTGCTCAAGACCTACGGGACCGACGTCGTGGAGATCCCGACGTACCGTCCGGTCATCCGGGTCGACGAACCCGACGTCGTCGTCGAGACGGTCGACGAAAGAGAACGCCTCGTCCTGGACTACCTCGAGCAGGTCCGGGGCACGGGCCGCCCGATCCTGCTCACCACCGGTTCGGTGCAAAGCTCGGTGAAGTTCTCCGGGTACCTGCTCGACCGTGGGATCGAGCACAACCTGCTCAACGCCTTGAGCGAGGCCAAAGAGGCCGAGATGATCCGTGAGGCCGGACGCACCGGTGCGATCACCGTCGCCACCCTCATCGCCGGCCGGGGCACTGACATCAAGGTCGCCCCCGACGCCAAACAGCTGGGCGGGCTGGTCATCATCGGGGCCGAGAAGTTTCCCAACCAGCGCGTCGAGGGGCAGGTCCGTGGCCGGGCCGGGCGCCAGGGCGACCCGGGGTCGAGCCGCTTCTACGCCTCGATGCAAGACGACCTGTTCATCAAGTTCGGCTCGGTCAAGCCTGAGGACGTCCGCAAACGCCGCCGCAGCCGACGGGCGATGACGAGCCTTCTGGACCGCGCCCAGCGCGCGAGCGAGGAATCTGCCAGCGGCGCCCGCAAGCTCTCCAAAGACTTCGACATCGCCATGTCGCGCCAACGCGACCTCATCTACCAGATGCGCGACCAGATCATCACCGGCGACCCAGTCACACCCGCCGAGCTCGAGCAGGTCGCCGCAGGTGTGTTCGCCGACGCCGTGGCCGCTCGTACCGGCGACGGCCGCAGCTTCTGCATGCGGTACGTCTTTGACAACCTCAGCTACCACCTGCCTGCCGGGTTCGACACCCTGGACACGACGGACAGCCATGACGTGCGCGACTTCTTGGCCACGACGTTCGCCGGTGCGCTCGAGGCCAAGGCCACGACCTTGGCAGACCCGCAGGCGTACACCAGGTTCGTCAACATCGTCTTGCTCAAGGCGATCGACGTCGCCTGGATCGAGCAGGTCGACTTCCTCGAACAGCTGAAGACCGTCGTACAAGACCGGAACCTCGCACAGCACAAGGTCGAGTACGAGTACCGCAAAGAGGCCTACTTCGCTTTCGAGGAGATGAAGAAACGTATCAACCGCGACATCGTGCGCCTGCTGTGCCTGAGCCGTATCGAGCACAACGCTGACGGTGGTGTCATCGTCCAGTTCGCCTGAGTGGAGCACGTCCCGTGCGCGTGTACAACGTCAACAAGGCCGTCGGGCTCGCCTCGAGCGGTGTGGAGTACGCCCAGAAATACCGCCGAGAGGTGTTTTCCGAGCTCAGCTGGGTCGAGGACTACTACGTCTTCACCGACTACATCGCCACGAACCTCGCCGTCTACACCGACCTTCTGGGTTTTGCCCACCGGCAGGTGCTGTGGATCTACAACCTCGTCGCAGGCCGTGACACAGCCCCGTGCACACTGAGCCTCGACGATTTCGTCGCCACGCTGGCCCAACCCCACACCGTCACCGGCACATCGCCGCAGCGCACCGACATCACCGTGACCGGCTCGCCGGTGCGCTACCAGGTCCACACGTTGGACGGCGGGCTCGTCGACCGCGTCGACACCGTCGTCGGCGACCAGCTTGTCCGCGTCGCGCACTATGACCAGAGCCTGCACAACGTCGAGCACTTCTGCGACAACCAGCTCGCCCGCCGCACGTTCTACACCACTGACGGCCGTGTCGCCGCCGAGCAGTCCTACCGCAACCGCGAGATCACCCGGACGGTATTCACCGCGGCGTCGCCGGTGTGCGCCTGCGCGGCGCCGCACCGCCAGCGCCCGAGCGCTTTCGCTGGCAGCACCGTCGTCGAGGGCCGGTCGCAGTTCTTCCAGACCGTCTTCGCGCACCTGCTGGACCGGCCCGACGACGTCGTCGTCGTCGACCGGGCGGTGGACGTCATCGACGGGATCTACCCGGTCGTCGGCGACCACCGTCTGTTCTCTGTCGTGCACGCCGAGCACTTCGACCTCAGGCAGGCCGACGACGGGGTCTTGTTGTGGAACAACCACTACGAGAACGTTTTCACCCGTCCGGACCTCGTCGACGGGCTCATCGTCGCGACCACCCGCCAGCAACAGGCCCTGCACAACCAGCTGGCGGCGCAGGGACCGGCCGCCCGGATCCCGGTGGTGCCGATCCCGCCCGGTGTGGCCAGGCCCCAGCCACCGTCACCGCAGTACGACCGGCTGGCTCTGGTCACCGCGAGCCGCCTCGCCGACGAAAAACACATCGACATCCTCATCCGTGCTGTCGCCGCCGCCCGGGAGGTGCTGCCTGGGCTGCACCTGGACGTCTACGGCGAGGGCAACCGTGACGGGCTCCTCGCGACGATCGGCCAGACCCAGACCCACGACTGCGTGCACCTGCTCGGGCACCAACAGCTTGACGGCGTGCTCGGCTCGTACGGGTTGTACGTGTCAGCGTCGACCTCTGAAGGTTTCGGGTTGTCGGTGCTCGAGGCGATCGCCCATGGTCTGCCGGTCGTCGGGTTCGACGTCGACTACGGCAACCGCGAGCTTGTCGAACCGGGCGTCAACGGCCGCCTCGTGCCGTGCACGTCCAGCGACGACGACGTCACGGCGCTCGCCGACGCGATCGTCGAGGTGCTCACCTGCGGGTCCCTCGAGGCGATGCGCAACCACTCGGCGCGTAAGGCCCAGGCGTACACCACCGCGAACGTCGGTGCGGCCTGGGCGCGTCTGCTGCGAGGCGACCAGCCGTGCTAGCGCTGTTCAACGCCGTCGACGACGCGACAAGGCAGCTGGTTGCGTCGCTGCGCACCGCCGGGCTGGAGTTCAGCCCCGTCGTCATCTGGTACGACGGGTACCTGCCCGACGGGGCCGTGTGCCCGTTCACGACGTACACCGGGATCGAACCGGTAGGTGAGCCCCTGTTTTTCAACCAGGTCCCTGTTCCGCAGTGGTGCGAGATCCGCCAGGGCGACGAGGTGTTCGCCGAGGTCCTGCGCGACACGATGACCGTCGGCCGGATCCACTACGACGCCGACTCGTTCCGGCAGGTCCAGTGCGTCGACTGGCTCGCCCCAGACCAGATGCTCAGCCACACCGACCGGTACGACCGGTACGGCAACCACTACGCCACGACGTACTACCACGACGGAGCCGCCTACCAGACGGTGTACCACGGGCCGCGCGAGTGCCAGGTCGAGGTCGCCCACCGCTCGCGGGCGGTGACGGTGCGCACACCGCAGACGCTGCTCACCTTTGCCACGGTGACCGACTTCGTCTCGCACTTCCTCGACAGCCACGGCATCGCCGACGACCACACCCTGGTGAACTCCTTGTCGTACCCCCTGTTCGTCATGCGCGGCCGGGCGACCAGACCGAACACAACCTTGTTCTGGCAAGAACCGATGCCAGGTGACATACCGGGCAACATGGCCACCGAGCTGGACCAGCCCACAGCCTTGGAGCGGATCGTGTTCTGCGACGAACACCTGCGCACCAAGGTCGCGGCCGCGCACCGGCACACCACGGTGGACCTGGCCTACCTGTCACACCTTGGCCAGTTCGCCGACACCCACGGCGACCTGGCCCGCACCTTCACGCTCACGAGCACCGACGAGATCCCCTGGCTCGTCGACCTGCTCGACGCACTGCCCGACGTGACGTTCTGCGTCGCCGCGCTCACGCTCATGAGCGACAAGCTCCACGACCTGGCCCGCACCCACCCGAACCTCACACTCGTCCCGACGATCACTCACGCCCAGATCCGCGACGAGCTCGAGCGGGCCTCGGTCTACCTCGACATCGACGCCGGCACCCACGTGCGTGACGTCGTCAAAGCCGCCTACCACCTCAACCTCCTCGTCCTCGCCAGCGCCGCACATGCCAAGTCCCCCGACCACAGCCGCACCTTCTCCACCTCACAAGACCTCGCATCGTTACTGTCAGCCGTGACGACAAGCGAGCAAGCCAGGACGACAGCCCTCGACGACCTGCACACCCAGCACGGTCCACAGTCCACCCCCGCGGACTACCACCAGGTGTTTGCAGACGGTGGAGACAATGGGGACGGTTCCTATGTCTTGCCTGGTCAGAGCGCTATCGCGCTCTGACCAGGCAAGACATAGGAACCGTCCCCATTGTCTCCACCGTCTTCTCAGGCCTGTCGGAACATGCTCCAACGCCCGTTGTGCGTTCGTCACCTGTGCACGAGCCGCCGGGCGCCTGGATGTGCGCGAGGGGGCCTGGTGCCAGATCCCGATGGCGTCGGCGGGGGCTGCGGCCCGCCGTGTCGCCGGGGCCTCCGTGGGCACGCCAGCCTGGAGACACTCCGACTGCTCTGTCCCAGCGTGCGAGCGCCCAGGCGAGGACCCGACGAGCACGGCGACACAGACTTGTTTGGCTTGCGGCCCGTGTGCTAGAAATCTGGTATCCAACAGCGGTGGCCGGGTGAGGGGATGAGGCAGTGATCTTGCGAAAGGTTCCCCACGGGCAGGACAGCGTGCACGTGCGTGTTGACTGGACGCCGAAGAGGCCGGCTGTTGGCACGTACTCGCACTTGACGGCAACTGGTGCAACTGATGGGGCAGTGAGATGACTGAAACAGATTCGCAACCGGACAACGCGTGTTGGCTCGAAACCAGAGTCGGAGAGTGGGACTATGAGTTCGATGCTTGCGTTGGGCGCCTGAAGAGAGCAGCGATCGACGCCTATGTCTGTTCCCAATCACTGCCTCACCGTGATCATTTCCAGATCTCCGGCGACCACTACGAGGCGAAGAACCCGCGCTGGGCGTGGATAGCCCGACCCGGTCCAGATGGCACTGGCGGCGGTTACTACGTTGTGAACCCCAATGCTCGCTGGCAGCAGATAGACCCCAAGCCGCCCATGTGCGAGACGGAGGCCGATCTCTCACGCACGGAGATGAGCGAGTGCAGACGGATACAGCGATTCGACGAAATTCGAGCTGAGATCGACGACATCGTCGAGCCATGGCGCAAATTGCCTGACCCGGAGGAGATCGGAGTTGTCGTTGACTCGTGGCGAGCCGTCTTCGTAGACATGTGCGACCGGGCGGAAAGGCCCGACACAGGTGCGGGGAGCCTGCGTCCGAACCTCGGGCACATCAAGGACGTTCTCGATGGTCATGACTACCTCGGTCGGCACATGCAGAGCAGCACAATCGATACTTTCAAATCGTACGTGGATAATCTGCGCGTCGCCGTCGACTGCTGCCAGGATACCGCACTAGTAATCGGAGTGGCCATTGCCGCGGAGCAAGCACTCTGGGAGTGTGCGCGAAAAGACTTCTGTGTCATCATCTCTGCGACCGCCTCGGCGATGGAAAAATGTGCCAGGGCGGCAGGCAAGGGTGGTGATTTCGACATTTCTGCACTGTTGTCAGCAGCCGGGGTTGTTGTCGGCGCTGTCGGTCTGTTCACCGGCCCGATCGGGAGCAGTGTGGCGACGGCGACGAGCATTGGCTTGACGGTTCTCGGGATGGGCACGGCGCGGGAGTCGGGACAGAGGAAAGAGGTCGCGCCTGATTATTGGGGTCTTCTTCAGAAACTGCGGCTCCTCCT
>WRCL01000096.1 GCA_009783975.1 Micrococcales bacterium | reverse complement strand
GGGCTGGACCGCGACGAGGTCAGGGACTGGTACAACGGCTACAACTGGGACGGCACGGCGGTCTACAACCCGTACGACCTGCTGCTGCTGTTCCGCCACCGCAAGCTCAGGTCGTACTGGTTCGGGACCGGGACGCCGACGTTCCTGATCGAGACGTTGCGGTCACGGCGGTTCTTCGCCCCGAACCTGGCCCGGTCGTACGCCACGTCTGACCTGTTGTCGAACTTCGACATCAGCGACATCACAGTCGAAGCCCTGCTGTTCCAGTCGGGATACCTGACGATCACCGGGACCGAAGTGGTCGGCGGGACGACCTACTACATCCTCGGGTACCCCAACCGTGAGGTCCGCGACGCCATGAACTCGACGCTGCTCGCCTGGCTGATCGACGACACCAGCGGCGCAGAGAACCACCGTCGCAGGCTGCGGTTGTTGCTGGAGGCTGGGCAGACCGACGCGCTGGAAGAGTTCTTGGTCTCGTTGTTCGCAGGGATCCCGTACCAGTGGTTCACACGGAACGACATCGGCACGCAAGAGGGGTTCTACTCGTCGGTGTTTTACGCATGTATCGCCGGCAGCGGCCTGGACCCCGTGGCAGAGGAGTCGTCGAACCACGGTCGGCTGGACCTGGCCGTACGTGTGGGCGCCCAGGTGTACGTGTTCGAGTTCAAGATGGTTGATGACGAGCCCAAAGGTACAGCCCTGGCCCAGATCAAAGACCGCGGCTACGCCGACAAATATCTGGCCGACCGCGTCCCGGTCCACCTGGTCGGCATAGAGTTTTCCCGCACGAAACGTACCGTGGTAGGTTTCGAAGCCGAGACCATCCAGCCTGCTCGGCTCCCGGGCACGCCGGCGTCCTCGTGATCGTCTCGTCGAGCCCCGACCTCATCGACACGACAATGGGGACGGTGTTCCTATTGTCTTGGGCGCCGCAGGCGTCGTGTGATGCGGCACAGGCAGCAGGAACGGTCCAGGGTGTCCTGCCCGACGGGGTCAGGGTCGGGGTCGGGTTCGCCGGACGCGTGGGCGAGCAGCCGGGCGACGGCGGCGCCGGTCTGGGGGCGCGAGAGGTACGGGCCAGCACCGTGGGCGTCTGTGCGGGCGTTGCGGACCTCGACGTCGTCGACGTGCGACCATGACCGGCGCAGCCCGACACCAAAGGTGACCAGGTCGTTGGGGTCGTGGATGTTCGTCCACCTCGCCGGGGGCGGGCCGGCGTCGGTGACCAGGGCGGCGTGGTTGCGGATGGTCTTCAGGCCCAGGGGCGAACCCATGGTCATGACCGTGTCGTACCCGGCTCCGTGCACCGCCAGGTCGTAGACGATGACCGACCCCAGGGAGTGGCCGACGACGAGCCCCGGTGCGGGGTCGGCGGCCGCGAGCGCGTCGCGGACCTGCTCGCGCACCTGTGCGTGGGTGAGATAGGTCGCGACCTCACGGACCAGGGCAAGGATCCGCTCGCGCCAGGCCTGGGTGAGCGTGGCGTCCAACGCACGGACCACCTGGAGCAACGGTGTGGGGACTGCGAGCATCCCCAGGGTCCGCCCTGCCTCCTCCAGCTCGGCGAGCTCGTCGTCGTCGGGGTCACCGAGGTACTCCATCGCTGCCGCCCGGACGAACTCGATCTCCTCGTCGGTCCACTGGCCGTCACCGCCCAGACGTCCGGTGCTCGCCACGAGCAGCGGGCTCAGGTGGGGCACGACGATGGCCGGCGCCTGGCGCCCGGCGGACCACCCGTCGGCCAGCGCCCGCGTCCAGGTGGCCGACAGCTCCTCGCTCGTGCTGCGGGCCTGCGAAATCCCGTGCACACCCAGAACCTCACCCACGGTTCCTCCTTCGCGTCGGTACCCACCTTAGGACTCGCCGCCCCGGCCCGGAACGCCGGTCCACTGCGCTGGCGTGGGTGTCTCGGGACGCGAGCTGGGCGTGTCGGCGTGGGAGCTGGGCGTGTCGGGCCGCACGACGCGCCAGACATGCCCAGGCCAACCTGGTCACTGGGTAGGCTGGCGGTGTGACCAGCACGAACGACACGCCGACCGGCCGGCACTTCGCGTTCGTCGCCTACTCAGCGTCGGCAGCTGAGCAGGCGCGGCTCGCCGACCAGGTCGCCGCGGTGCGCCGGTGGTGGAACCCGTCAACCACCGACGACGACCTGTTCGCCGGCCGGCCGGTGACCCGCGCCGAGCTCGACGGGCTCCAGACCCGGCTGGGGCAGGTGCCCGACGGGTCGGTCGTCGCGGTGTACATCACCGGGCACGGGTCACCGGCGTACTCGCGGTACCGCCTGGAAGCCGCGGACGGTGTGTACGACCCTGTGCCGATGGTCGAACGTCTCATCGACTCGGCCGCAGGCCACGGGTTGGTGATCATCGACTCGTGCTACGCGCACAAGGTCGAGGCGCCGGTGAAGACCTTCCACGGTGACGTGCGGCGTGACCCGGCCCGTGACCCGGACCGCACGTTGCCGCAGGTGGTCGTCATCGTCACCGGCACCGCCGACGACCCGTACCAGACCCCCGGCTTCGCCGAGCTGACCTCGATGCTCGACGAGGCGATCGAGCTGCTCAAGGACGAGCGGTACCAGGTCCCGGCCTCACGGCAGTTCCTGACCCCCAACGAGCTGCGTGCGGTGCTCGACGAGGTCGCTGCCCAACGCGTGCGGGCCAAAGCCGTGTCGATCGTGCCGAACATGGTGGTCCCGGCCAGCCAGTACGGGGTCGAGGAGTCCCACGCCCTGCCGAACCCCGCGTACGTCTCGACACGGATCGACGAGTACTGGATCGGCCGGGTCAAAGGCGCTCCGGTGACCGACCCGGGCTGGTACTTCACCGGCCGGGCCCCCGTCATGCAGCAGGTTGTCGCGTGGTTGGCCGACCCGGACGCCGAACCGCTGCTCGTGGTCACCGGGGCGCGCGGCACCGGCAAGTCCGCGGTGCTCGCCCGGACCGTGACCCTGGCTGACGCCGGGTTCCGGGCCGACCCGCAGTACGCACGGCTCGTCGACGACGTCCCAGCGCACCTGACTCCCCCAGACGCAGCGGTCGACGTCGCCGTCGACACCCGCGGACGCTCCCCCGAGCGGGTGGCCGACCTGGTCCTGCGGGCCTTGGCCGGCCCGACCGCGCCCCGCCCCGAACGCAGCGAACAGCTGTCGGTGCGTGAACGTGTCGCCAACGGGCTGCTCGCGTTCGCCGGCACCCACGGCCGCCCGGCGTGCGTCGTGCTCGACGGGATCGACGAGTCGTCGGACCCCACAGCGTTGGTCCACGACGTCCTGGCCGCCTTGACCAGGACCGGGCTGCCCGACGGGAGCCCAGCAGCACGGACCATCGTCGGGGTACGTGACGACCCACGCACCGCCACGGTGCTCCCGGGGATCAAAGCCCTCGTCGACCACCGCACGGTGCGCACCGACGAAGACGACGCACGCACCGAGGTCCACGAGTACAGCACCGGGTTGCTGCGCCGCAGCCACGGCCCGTACCGGCCGCGCCCGGACCTGGAGGCCGAGGTCTCGCGCTGGTTGTCGCGCCAGGACCCGCCAAGCTTCCTCAACGCCGGGGTCGTCGCCGACGCGTTGTCCCGCGGCACCGACATCGACCTGGACGACCTCACCGACGGCCCGGACCTGGTGGAAAGGGTCCTGCCCACCATGTTGCGCCTCACCCTGGCCGAGCAGGCCGCCTCCGAGCAGGCAGCAGCCACGACCCGCACCCCCACGACCGCCTGCGACTACCTCGCCGCCCTGCGCGCCCTGGCCCTGGCCCGCGGCGCCGGCACCCCCTGGCGTGATGTGTGGCCGACGATGGCCGCTGCCGTCGCCGGGGACGACCCACCTGATATGGCCAAGTGGAACACCGTCATCCGCCAGGTGCTGCGCGGGCCCCTGGGCGTGTTCGTCATGACCGCCGCCGAGGACGGCCAGCGCGTCTTCCGGCCCGTCCACGACACGGTCACCACGACCCTCACCGACCGGCCTGCGACAGTGTGCAGCGAACCGCACGACCAGCCGCCACCGGCGGAGGCTGACGCCACGGTGGTGGTCCAGGCCCGGATCGCCGCGGCGCTGGGTCGTCTGGTCCCGCCCGAGGACCCACCAGACCCGTACGTCTGCCGCCACCTCGTCGGCCACGCGACGTACGGCCAGGTGCTGACCGACCAGACCATCCCCGAACGTTTCCTCGTGTGGGACACCAGCCGGTCGGTCCGCGGACGGTTGGGCCTGCCGCTGCCTGACAGCCCCGAGACCCACATCTTGTCGGCGTGGGCCGCCGTCGAACCACACCTGGACCAGATCGGCACCCTCGACGAACGTCGCACCGCCTTGCGGTTCCAGCTTCTCGGCGCGCCGTCGGTGTCGGGGTGGCGCACCTGGGCCGACCGCAACGTCCTGGTGAGCACACCTGGTCTGCTGTGCATGGCCGTCGAACCGTCGATGGGGGTCGTCGTCACCGGCAGCGTCACCGGGACCATCCGGTTGTGGAGCCTGCGCACCGGCAAACCGACAGGACCACCGCTGAGCGGCCACAGCGACTGGGTCTCCGCGGTGGCGTTCGGCCACGTCGAGGGACGCACCTTGCTGGCAACCAGCCACTCTGACCGGACGGTGCGGCTGTGGGACCCGGCGACCGGCGAACCGGTCGGCGAACCCTTGCACGGGCACACCGGGGTGACCTCGTCGCTGGCGTTCGGCACCGCTGGTGGACGCGCGGTCCTGGCGACCGGGAGCGCCTACGGCACGGTCGGGCTGTGGGACCCGACCACAGGCGAGACCATTGGCGAACCCCTGCCGCAACGTGCCCGTGGGGTTGTCGCGCTCGGCGACGTCGGAGCGCGGACTGTGCTGGCCACCGGCAACTACGACGGCACCGTACGCCTGTGGGACCCCACGACCGCCGACCCCATCGCCGAACCCCTGCACGGGCACACCAGGGAGGTCTCGTCGGTCGCGTTCGACACGGTGGACGGCCGCCCTGTGCTGGCCACCGGCAGCTATGACCACACCGTCCGGCTGTGGGACGCGACCACCGGCGAAGCGGTCGGCGGACCCCTGCGCGGGCACACCAAAGAGGTGCTGTCGGTCGCCTTCGGCACTGTTGACGGACGCAGCACCCTGGCCAGCGGCGGCCACGACCGCACGGTCCGGCTGTGGGACCCGGCCACCGGCGAACCACTCGGCGACCCTCTGCGCGGGCACACCAGCTGGGTGTCGTCGGTCGCGTTCGGGACGGTCGACGCACGCGCCGTGCTCGTCACCGCCAGCGACCACGGCACCGTCCGGCTGTGGGACCCCCATCCCGACGCCGGCGCAGGCCACCAGCACAGCGGCGGGATCTTGTCGGTCGCGTTCGACAAGGTCGGCTCTCGCAAGCTCATGGCCACGGCGAGCCTCGACGGGGCGTTGCGGCTGTGGGACCCGGCGACGGCCGAACCGGTGGGCGCACCGCTGGAGACCGGCGACTGGACCTTGTCGGTCGCGTTCGCGAAGGTCGCCGGACGCACCGTCCTGGCCGCCGCTGGTACGTCCGGGACGGTCCAGCTGTGGGACGCGGCCACATGCGAACCGGTCGGCGCACCGATGCACGGACACGTCGACGCGGTGCGCTGCGTGGTGTTCGGCACTGTCGGTGAGCGCACCGTCGTGGCCACCGCCAGCGAAGACCGCACCGCCCGGCTGTGGGACGCGGCCACCGGCGCACCGCTCGGCGAACCGCTGCGCGGGCACACCGCCGACGTGACGTCGGTCGCCTTCGGCAAAGCCGGCGGACGTACCGTCGTGGCCACCGCCAGCAACGACGGCACCGTCCGGCTGTGGGACCCGACCACCGGCGCACCGGTCGGCGAACCGCTGCGAGGGCACGCAGGCCCGGGTCCCGGTTCGGCCGAACCTGCGGCCGTCGCCCGTGCACACCCGAACGACTGGGTCTCGTGCGTGGCGTTCGGGCGGGCCGGTGGACGTACGATCCTGGCCGCGGGCGCCAACGACGGCACGGTGCAGCTGTGGGACCCGGCGACCGGCGACGTCGGCGGCGACCGGTTGCACCACACCGACTGGGTGTGGTCGGTCGCCTTCGGCCGCACCTGCGGACGCACCATCCTCGCCACCGGCAGCCGCGACGGCACCGTCCAGATGTGGGACCCTGGCACAGGCCGCCCTGCCAGCCCGGCGATCCACGTCGTCGCCTCAGTCAACGCCCTGACCTTCACCGACGGCGCCCTGGCCGTCGCCACCGCCGCCGGGGTCGCCCTTCTCCGGCCCGAGTTCCTCGACCGCGTCCTACGCGGACGCCCCTGAGGCGATCGCCACGCACACGGTCGTGCTGGCGATCGGGGTCACGGTGCCGGGCTACGCGCCAGGCTCTGGCGTGGACAACGCGGCGATGGCGACGAGCTGGCGCAGCATGGCGACCTCCTTGCCCAGGCCCCCGCGGGCTGCCACCTGTGCGGCGTACTTGGTGTCCAGCCGGTCGAACACCTCCTCGGCGGATACACGCGGGCCGGAGGCGAGCCCGGCTCGCACATCGGCACGCAGAGCATCGAGCTCTGCGGCTCGGCGCTGGTCAGCGTCTTCGAGCAGCCGCAGTCCCGCGCGGACGACCTCGCTGACGTTGTTGAACCGTCCGCTGACCAGCTGTTGGCGGACGAACCCCTCAAAGTGGTCTCCCAGCGCAACACTCGTGGGCATGGCCATTCTCCTAACAATTACTACTAGATAGTACACGGAGAGAAGCCTCGACGTCTGGCGTTCGTTCAGTCGCGCAGGCGGTCGACAGCATCGAGGACGACTCCGAGCCCGATGCCGAACTCGCCGGCGTAGTGCGGCCTCGGCGGAACCTGCGGCTTTCGCACGCGCGCACCCGAACGACTGGGTCTCGTGCGT
>WRCL01000095.1 GCA_009783975.1 Micrococcales bacterium | reverse complement strand
GGGGGGGGGGGGGGGGGGGGGGGGGGGGGGGGGGGGGGGGGGGGGGGGGGGGGGGGGGAACCGCGTTTCACAAGCCACCTGCCTGAGCCGTACCGGTACAGCGAAGACCTTGACTACGTGCGCCGCTCTGCCGGGGGGATCGGACCGGCGACGACCACGCTGACAACCCTGGGCCGGACACTGGGTTTCGACGTGACCACACGGATCGGCGAGCACCCCAAGGTGTTCTGGCGCACCACCGCCGACACTGGTGTGCCGCTGAAGATCAAGATCGAGATGAACACCCACGAACGTGCACCTGCGCTGCCAACCGTCGAACGGGACCTGACCGTCGACTCACGGTGGTGGGCGGGGGCGGCGTGTGTCCCCACCTTCCAGCCCGCCGAGCTCGTCGCGACCAAGATCCGGGCGCTGTACCAACGCTCCAAGGGCCGCGACCTGTTCGACCTGTGGCTCGCCCTGACCCGCCTCCACCTCGCTCCGCAGGTGATCGTCGCAGCCTTCGCGCCATACCGTCCTGCAGGGCTGACGTCGCGACATGCGACGGAGAACCTGCGCCGGAAGCTCGACGACGTGCAGTTCCGCCACGACCTCGACCTGCTTGTTGGCGACCCGCCCCACGACTACGACATCGACGCAGCAGCAGAACTGGTCGCTGACACCTTGCTCGCAGCCCTTTGACCGCGCGTCCCGCCCTGCTGCGGAATACGGCCGGGTATCCCGAGGCCAGGGCGACAACGAGTTCTCTGGCTTGCTGTCGAAGCCAACATACGTCGTCGCCCGACCTAAGCGTGCGGTTGCCAACCTCAGTGTTCGAACACTGAGGTTGGCAACCAAACGCTTAGGGTGGGTCTGCCAGAATGCGACAGACACCAGTCCGACCTGGAGTTGGCATGACCAAGAACCCGCACCTGGACACCGGTGACGTCGAGTCCCGTCTTGACGAGGTCGACCGTGCCGCATCGCGGTCCGAGGTCCGGCTCGCCGACGACGAGGTCTTCGCCTCCGTTCGGAGCAGGCTGTGACCGAAGGGCCGTTCGGGCTGCGCTACCAAGGCTGCTGTAGCCGACTGGAGATGGTCATGAGCCGAGCATCCCGCGGCAGATCCCCGCTGGAGTGGCGATGATCCCGCTCGGAGGCGGTGCCCGCCCCAAGGACTCCAGCCTGGTCCAGGGGTGGTGGTGTCCGGTGCCGCCGGTGTGGCGGGTCCCGCGGTTCGACGCGGGGGCGTTGACGGCACAGGCCCTGGCTGAGGTTGCCGCTGAGCTGGTGGCCCGTCCGGCGCAGACCGATGTGGTGGACGTGGTTGTCGAACGGTTCGTCGTCGTGGCGAACGCGGTCGCCCGTGACGATGTGGACGGGGCGCGGTCGGCGCTGGCGGGGTTGCCGGCACACAGCTGGACGTCGGGCGTGGCAGCCGCGGCGTGGTGGGCGCACGAGCCGGCGTCCGGCACGCAGGACACACGCCGCCGGCCTGCGCCGGTGCGCGGCGCGGGCCCGTTGTGGGAACGCGAGGCCGCGGTGTTCGCCCGGCTCGGGCAGGTGCCGTGCGTGCTGTCGCAACCGACATGGGTCGACCTGCGGATCGACCCGGCTGACCTGGCCGGGCGGCTGGAGGCGTACGCGTGTGCTGGGGTCGCCGCGAGCAGCGGTGACCTTGCCCTGGCGCTGACCAGGCTGGACACCACCTACGCCGATGACGACGTACGTCGCCAGCTGTTGTGCCTGGGTCCGGTGCCGGTGGTCGGCCCGGCTGGGCGCGCCGAGGAGGTGACGGCCGGTCCGGTGGTGCTGCAGTACCTGGCCACGCCGTTCCACCTGGGGGCGAGCCACACACCGCCTGCCGGGCGCCCCGAGGTGTGTTTCGTCCGCGGTGTCCTCGACGCGGCGCGCCAGCACGTCGATGGCGCCAACCCGGATGACCCCAGGCCGTCGTTTGCCGTCGTCCCGTGGTGTGAGGCGACGCTCAAGGTCTGGGCACGCGAGCATGACGCCGCCCAGGGTGTGCGGTTGCGCCAGGTCGCCCGGTCGGCGGCGCCGCTACCGCCTGGCGCGGCGACGGCGATGCTCACTGTGCAGCGCGCTGTGCACCCCACGGCAGCGCCCGACGTCGCCCGGGCCATCACCGAGGCGTGGTGCCGTGGCCTGCTGCGGCCCGGGGTGCCCGACGCCGCCGGGCTCGACGGTGTCCGCTCTGGGGCTGTGGCGCGGGTGCTGCGGGACCTGGCTGCCGAAGGGATGCTCGCCGTGGTCTGGCCCGTGCTGGACGCGATGGTCGCCCACGCTGCGGCGACCACACCCCTGCCCGCCGGGACCGTCGACGTCGCCGATACCATCGCGGCACTGCTCGGTGAGGTCGTCCACGCCGTCGCCACCGGCCTGGCCGACCCGGCGGTGCTCGACCTGCCTGGCACCCGTGCCCTGGCCGCACGCACCGGCACGTCACGGGCCGTCTCGACCGCCCGCGCGGTGGTAGCCCAGCTCGCAGCGTCGACTGGCGTTCCCGGCAAGAAGCCGTGATGGCTCGTGACCGCACGAGAACCGCCTTCTGGCCTGGTTCTTGTGATCCGGCGGTGGTCATTGACAGGTGCGTCGACAAAACTCTGGTCGACGCGGCTGTGGTCAATCTCCGTGGTTTCACGACGCGCGTTCTTTTCGCACGCGGCGGATGACGCACCGGCAGGTTCTTGCCGGGTTCTGCGTTCACAGGGCACTTTCTCGCCGGTGCCACCGGTGCAGGTGCGCAGCCGGTACTTCGTGGTGCTGGCGTCGTGCGGGAGCTCTTGTGGCAGCCCGACCGTCCACGTCCCAGGCGACAGTGTTGGCCGCGCCCGGTTTGCGCACCGGCGGGCCGGCGGCGTCCATGCTGCGGCCCGGGATGTCACCCGTCTGGGTGCTGACAGGCGTGGGCGGATAAAAACGCTGGTGAACGGGGTGTTACACGGTGTCGTCGGCCGCCTGTGGGGGCCTGAGCACCAGGGTCAAACCGGTGTCACGGGATCCATGGACCAGATGGCCTCCTGGTAGAGCCGGTGTCCGGTACGCTCACCAGCGTGACAGCTCACACCACGAGCCTGGGCAAGCGCGAGACCGCCGTTGGCTGGCGTTGCGCCGCGCTGCGTCACAGCCGTCGGGCGGGAATCAGACACGTCATTTTGGCGAGATGGTAGGGAAATACGTTGGAAATCATTATCATGCTCGTCATGCAACTGGTGCCGCTGGTGCTGTCTGTGCTGTTCTACATCTGGTACGGCGTGATGATGGCCAAGCTGTTCAAACAGCTCGGGGTCGAGGGCTGGAAAGGCTGGGTCCCGGTCATCGGTGAGCTTGAGATGCTCAAGCTGGTCAACCGCCCACCGATCCAGATCGTCTTCATCATGTTCATCCCGATATACGGGCTGCTCATCACCTACCAGCTGTTGCAGGACATGTCCAAGCTGTGCGGCAAGGACGAGAAGCTCGCGCTGCTCGGCCTGATCATCCGCCCGCTGTGGGCCGGCAAGATGCTCGACGGTGCCAAGGCCGGTGGGTCGACCATGTCGGCGGCCGCGACCGAGGCGCTGTACGGCCCGCCCGCCTCCGCCCAGCCGGCAAGCTTCCCCCCTGGTGCAGCGTTCGGTGCCCCGGGTATGTACGACCCGTACGCAGCCCAGGCAGCTGCGCAACCAGCTGCCCAGACCGCCGCGTGGGGGGCCGCAGCCGACCCGGCCTGGGGCGCTGCCGCATGGTCGAACCCTGCAGACCCGGCGCAAGCCCCCCAGCCCGCTGCCGCACAGTTCGCTGGAGCGTTCGCGGCGTCGCCGTACGCCATGCCCACCGGGGCCGACCCAAACCAGGCGCTGGCGTTCGGGGCCCAGCCGGGGTACCCGGGCCAGCCGTCGGCCGTGCAGCCACAGCTCGGCGCCTACGCAGCCGACCCGTTCGCGATGGGCCAGCCGTCCCCAGAGCAGGCATACCCCCCACCGTCACCTGACCCCTACGCGCAGAACCCACACGCGGCGCAGAGCCCGTACGCCTCACCTGAGGCCTTCGCGCCGGGGTCAGCCGGTGCCCAGCCGCAAGCCGCCGCGTACCCAGGTGCTGGCGCCGACCCGTTCGCGCTGGCCCAGGCGCAGGCCCCCGGGTACCCCGCCGCCGACCCGTTTGCGGCTGCCCAGGCGCAGGCTGCCGGGTATCCGGGTGCTGCTGATCCGTTTGCGGCTGCCCAGGCGCAGGCTGCCGGGTATCCGGGTGCTGCTGATCCGTTCGCGGCTGCCCAGGCGCAGGCCCCGGGGTATCCGGGTGCTGCTGACCCGTTTGCGGCTGCCCAGGCGCAGGCCCCGGGGTATCCGGGTGCTGCTGACCCGTTTGCGGCTGCGCAGGCGCAGGCCGGGTACCCCGCCGCTGCTGACCCGTTTGCCGCTGCCCAGGCGCAGGCCGCTGGATATCCGGGCGCATCGCCTGAGGCGTTCGCTGCGGCCCAGCAGCCCAGCCCCGCCGCTGACCCGTTCGCCATGGCTGGGCTGGCCTCTGCCCAGCCGCAGGTCACTCCGTACCCAGGCCCGCCGGCCCAGCCGTTCGCGCTTGGTGCGCTGGCCGCGGCGCCCGCCGTCCAGCCGACGGTGTACCCGCCGCCGTCGCCCGAACCGGTCCAGGCGCCGGTGATGGCCCCACCGGTGATGCTCTCCGGCACGCCCGCGCCCACCCAGGCGAGCCCGCCGGTCATGCCGCCTCCGCTGCAGGTCGCCCAACAACCCGCCGCAGCCGCCGAACCCGTCGCCGAGTACACCGTCCTGGTCGACCGTGCCGCGTCCCAGCAGTGGTCGCTCGTCCTCGACGACGGCCGCCGGTTCGACCTGTGGGCCCCGTCGGTGATCCTTGGCCGCGCCCCCGCCGCCGCCGGCCCGGGGACGCAGGTCCTGGCAATCTCGGACGAGACGTGCACGATCTCCAAAGCCCACGCCCGCCTCGACCTCGTCGACGGCGCGTGGCAGGTCACCGACGCCGGGTCGACCAACGGCATCATCGTCACCCGTGCTGGCCGCGCGTACACCGTCCCATCAGGTACGACCGCAGCCGTCGGCGGCGAACAGCTCGTCCTGGGCTCAGTGGGCATGCGCGTCGTCCCCGGCGAAAAGTTGCCCCAGTCCGCATAGCGGTTCGTCCCTCCATCGGCCGGCCCGGCAGGATGGGGCAATGGCCATCAACCCCCACCTTGCCGGTGCTGTTGCGGTGTTCACCGAGCTGGGGTGGGCTGACGCCGACTGGGCTGAGGCACCCATGCTGCCGCTGGGCAGTCCCGCTCTCCCGCGGGTGTGACCCGACGCCAGCACTGCCCGAAGCGAAGAGATGGCGGGCGTGATCGGAACTGGTGGTACTGTGGACGAGTTTTCCGGGTGTGATCGGAGGAGTGGGATGGGAGGGGCTGCGCTCCGCCGCGACTCGTACCTCAACGACATCCTCCTCGTCGACTCCCTCTGACCGCCGTGCCGTCGACCGGCTGCGAGGAGCACCCCGACGCTCCCTTGCTCCCGCTGGATTGACCTGCACCCGCAGATGGTGAGGGACGAACTTCGGGGTGAGGGACGAACATATGAGTTCGTCCCTCACCATCTGTAGGCACGGCAGGATGGGGCAATGGCCATCAACCCTCACCTTGCCGGTGCTGTTGCGGTGTTCACCGAGCTTGGGTGGGGGTCCGCCAGCTATGACGACGTCGCGACCTTGCCGTTGGGGAACGACCAGCAGCGCAAGACGGCGCTGGCAGGGCTGAGGTCGGGGGAGTGGGTGAGCGACGAGCACGCCAACGGCCAGTGGGTGTCACACGACCACGTCGGAGTCAACCGGTCGATGCTCGCGCTGTTCGCCATTCGGGTCGGGGTGAGCGTGAGCCGCGCGGCGACGCTGCTCGACATGGTGCGGCCCTCAGCGTGTGCGCTGGTTGAGGTGGTGGTAGGGCGCGGTCCACGGTTCGTCGAACAGCTGGTCGGGCGGGCTGCCCGGACGCAGTCCCTGGCCTGGGACCACGGTGAGGCGCTGGTCCGCCTCGTCGTCGGTCAGGGTCTGCCCGTCCCCGGCCGGCGTCCCTACCTCGAAGAGTGGGTCGACGTGGCCCGCACGGTGCTTGTCGGGCAGGCGGTAGACGACGAGGACCTGGTCTCGTCGCGGTTCGCCGACCATATACGCGCGGCGGTGGCGCTGGGCGTGGGCCAGTTCGGCGACGTTCTCGGCGCCGGGGTCGCCCGGGGCTGGCTGGACCGCGACGAGGCAGTCGACCTGGTGCTCACCGCGATCGACACCGCCACGCGCCCCTCGGACCGCAGGCACTGGTTGCGGGTGTGGCTCGACGCGCAGATCACCACTGACGACGGCCCGGTCCCGGGTCTGGCTGTCAGCGACGACGAGGTTCTTGCCCATGCCGACGCGCTGGTCCCTGTCCTGGCCAGTGGTGAGTCGCCGGTGGTCGAACGTCTGGCGTCGGTGCTTGTCGCCGCGGTGGACGACGACCGCCTCGCCGACGTGGTCACCGCCGCCCTGTGCGGCCCGACGTCGAAGAAAGCCTGCCGGGCGGTGCTCGCCGCCTTGGCCGCCCGTCCGCGCCCGAGCACAGCCGAGGCTATCGAGCCGCACATCACAGCGTTGAGCAGCGACAAGTCCCTGGCCGGGGCAGTCGCCACGGTCGTTGGACGCTGGGGGTTGGCCGTCGCTGCGCCCGACGACGTCGTCCAGGGGTGGTGGCGGCCGGTCCCGCCGGTGTGGCAGGTCCCGCGGTTCGACCGCGGCGAGGTGTCCCTCGACGCGTTCACCGCGCTCAACGCCGAGCTGTTCGGCCGGGTGCCGGTCGTAGACCTGACCACAGAGCGGTTCTTGGCTGTGGCCAACGAGCTGGCTCGCCGGGGCCGTGG
>WRCL01000094.1 GCA_009783975.1 Micrococcales bacterium | reverse complement strand
GGGGGGGGGGGGGGGGGGGGGGGGGGGGGGGGGGGGGGGGGGGGGGGGGGGGGGGGGGGGCGGGGGGGGGGGGGGGGGGGGGGGGGGGGGACCATGGGGGGGGGGGCCGGGACGGTCTGGAGGCCGTCGGCGACGGCCTCGACAACGTCGGGTGCGGGAGGTTCTTTCGTGGCGAGCGCGATACGCGCTGCAGCGACGGCCTCTTGGTGCTCCCCATGCACGGTCATTGCACCACAGTAGATGGTTTCAACAGCGCTGGGGTGGACGGCGTCGCATGTCACTCGGTCGGGCGTCACCCAGGAAGCCCAACGGCCAGGACGTTGGGGACGGTTCCGAATGTCCGGCCTGGTCAACACCAATATCTCGTTCGGTCGTGGGTGTGCAGCAGGTCGGCCTGGGGCGTCGGGCGCGGGGCAACCAGGGTCAGGACACCAGGAACCGTCCCCTATGTCCTTGGCCGTGTGGCGTGGGGGCATAGGCGGCTCAGGTTGGCTCGTGGGGGGCCCAGACGTACTGCAGGATGTCGCGGGCGGCGGCGGCTGAGACGCAGGACATGTCTTGGGCGGTGGAGGCGACCTGGGCGGCGGCGGTGGTCGACGCGGCGGCGATCTGGGCGACGGTGGTGACCGAGCCGACGATCTGGCAGGCGCCTGTTGCGGCTTCGCCGACGTTGCGTGACATCTGGGCTGTGGTGATGGTCTGCTCTTCGACGGCGGCGGCGATCATCACCGAGTAGTCGTCGATCTGCTCGATGATCGCCGAGATCTGGCCGATCGCCTCGACGGCGCGGCCGGTGTCTGACTGGATCGTCTCGATCCGGTGGGCGATCTCCTCGGTCGCCTTGCTGGTCGCGCGGGCCAGGTCCTTGACCTCGCCGGCGACGACGGCGAACCCTTTGCCTGCGTCGCCGGCACGGGCCGCCTCGATCGTGGCGTTGAGCGCGAGCAGGTTCGTCTGCTCGGCGATCGAGGTGATGGTGCGCAGCACCGTGCCGATCTCCTGGCTTGATGCGCCGAGCCGGGCGACCTGCTCGTTCGTCGCCAGGACCACCTCGGTGGCTTCCGCGGCGATCCTCGCTGCCGACGAGGCGTTGCCGGCGATCTCGGCGATCGACGCGCCCATCTGCTCGGCACCTGTGGCGACTGTCCCGACGTGACGTGAGACCTGCTCGGCTGCCGCCGCGGCCGTACCAGCCTGCGCAGAGGCCTCCTCAGACTCTCTGGCCATCTCCAGGGCGAGCGTCGACAGCGCCGTGGCGGTCGCGGTGTAGCTCGACGCGGCGTTGGCGGTCTTGCGCAAGGTGCGTGTGAGGCGCCGCACGACGACGAGCAGCACCACCGCGACGACCAGGCCCCCGCCGGTCACTGCCCACAGCATCACCTTGCGGTGGTCGACGACATGGGTGCCTTCGTCGTTCAGGGCGCTGGCAAGGTCACGGGCGTGCGCGGCCTCACGGCCCAGGGCGCGCGAGTAGTCCGACGCAGCCCAGGCCACGTCGTTGACGACGTACACAGCCGAGGCCTCGGGGCCGTCCTCGCGCAGCTCGAGCAGCGCGTGCTCAGCCGCCAGCCAGTACGCGTCGAACGCTGATGTCAAGGCGGTGAGGTCCTGTGGCGCGCTCGCTTCGACGTAGCCGTCCATCTGCTCGTACCGCTCGGCCCTGTGGGTCGTCAGCGCCTGCTCGACCAAGGTGAGGTCGTCGGGGGCGGTCGCCGGGATGCCCTGGAGCATGACCTGGTCGTCGGCGAGGCCCAGCGCGAGGTCGGTCAGGCGCACGAGCGCAACCGACGACTGGTCGTACATCTGCTGCTGGCCGCGCGACAACGACGACAGCGCCCAGTCGTCGACCAACGACACACAGACCCCGAAGACGACGAGCAGAGCGAGGATCGAGGCCATCTTCACCATGATCGGACGGTTGGTGAACCAGCTCACAACGGCACCCCTTAGATATACGGTCATCCTGTTGGACGGGTCATCGGGCCCGGGGCGCACCGGTGTGAGGCCGTCTGCGCCGCTGGGCCGGTCGTGTGGAAACCGCACGCCACGCCGCGGGGGACGCCGGCGGTACGTCTGCGTCCGCCAGGGTCGTGTGTGCGTCGCTGGCGCGCTGGTGTGCGTGGCGACCTGGGCGCGGCTCGGCACGCACCGGTCGTGCCCGGTTGGCCCATCCATGGGCGGCCGCGAGAACCTCGCCCCCTGATCGCCCACCGAAACGACCCCCGCCCGATAGTGTGGACGACGTGGGCAACCGTTGGTACGTCGCTTTCGTGGCTCCGCGCCGCGACGACCCGAGCGACGACGCGCGCGTCCAAGCACAGGTCGACGTCGTCAACCGGTGGTGGACGGCCGGGGCGGCACCGCACCTGCTCAGCGCGTCGGGCCAGCCGGGTTCCACGACCCGCCACACGCTGTCATCCCTGGTCGACCGGTTGTCGCAGATCAGCGCTGGGGCTGGCGTCGCGGTGTACCTCACAGGCCACGGTGACACCGGGCCCACGTCCAGCGAGTACCGGTTGCACGTCGACGCGGGCACATACGACCCCGCAGGCCTGGTCGAAGCGATCTGGGACTGCGCAGCCGACGACGCGCTGGTCGTCCTGGACTCACGCCACGCCTCCCGGTTCGTCCAACGGGCACAGAACTTGTACGACGACCGGGTGCGCCAGCCCGGGCGCACCCCGCCGCGGACGGTCCTGGTCGTGCCCGGTGCGCCGAGCGGGGCCACCGCATGGCGCCCCGATGACCTGACATCCGTGCTCGACGCGGCGTTGCGCCTGGTCAGGAGGGACGAGACCGGGCAGGTCGGGCCGTACACCCCGCCGGACGGCGAACCCCACCTCAGCCCCGCCCGGTTGCGCGCGGCCCTGGCCGCAGCGACGGCCGAGCTTGTTGGCGCTGGTCGCGCGGGCCTGACAGTGCCCCAGGTCGTCACGTTCCCCGCTGGGTCCGACGAGCCGAGCCTGGCGCTGCCCAACCCCGCCTACGACCCGGCAGCCCCGGCTGCAGGGCCGGCGACCGCCGATCTGACGATGAGCGCCCAGGCGGTGGCCGCGTACGCCAAGCTTGGCTGGGCTGGTGCTGACCACATCTCCTCGCACACCCCGACCCGCCGCGACCTGGGGATCATCGCGTGCGGGTCGTTCGTCGTCGGCGGCGACGGGCAGGGGATGGACCGGCCGCTGCTGAGCTCTGACGAAGTTGTCGAGGCCCTCGCCGCCGCGACCGCCGCCGCCGAGGCGCTGCCGCCCAAACCCGACAACCCGGCATGGTTCTTCACCAGCCGCGCCACGGTGATGACCCCCGTCGTGCAGTGGCTGGCCGGCACCGACACCCACCAGCTCCTCGTGGTCACAGGGGCCCGCGGCACCGGTGCCTCAGCGTTGCTGGCCCGGGCTGTGACCCTGGCCGACCCGCACTTCGCCACCTGGTACCCGGCGGTCGCCGCGGTGGTCCCACCTGCGCTCGTTCCCCCCCCTGGTGCGGTGCACGTGGCGGTCGACGCCCGGGGCCGTACCGCCGAGCACGTCGCCGCGCTGGTCATCGCCGCTTTGGGCACCAGGTGCGACACCTTGGGGCTGTCGACCTACGAGGGTCTGGCTGTGCACCTGCGTGCGGTGGTCCCCGGTGCGCCGGTGTGCGTGGTGGTCGACTCGGTCGACGAGTCGGCAGACCCCCAGTCGCTGGTCGACGACGTCATCGCTGCGTTGGTCCGCACCTGCGGCCCCGACGGTGTCCCCGTCGCGCGTGTGATGGTGGCGGTGCGCGACGACGAGGGCCGCGGTGTGGTGCGCGCCGTGCAGAGCCTCGCCGAGCACACGAGCGTGTGCACAGACGATGACGCGGCCGCGCAGGTCCGTGCCGCCTGCCTGCGGGTGCTGCGCCGGCCCGGATCGCCGTACCACGACCGCCCAGGTGACGCGACGGCCGTGGCTGACCTGCTCGTGCGGCGCGACAGGCCGAGCTTTGTCGACACCGGCATCGTCGCACAGTCGCTCGCCGCGGCCGAGCACGTCGCCGACCATACAGGGATGGACCCCACCGGCGACATCTTGCCCGCCGCGCTGCGCCACGTGCTCAGCGAACAACAACGCGCCACCGGGCGCCCGGCCGCGGTGTGGCTGGCAGTGTTGCGTGCCCTGGCGTTCGCCCGGGGCGCTGGCACCCCGTGGGGCGTGGTGTGGCCGGCGCTGGCCAGTGCCGTCGCCGAGGCTGACCTGGGCAACGACGTGCTGCGCGCGCTGCTCGCCGGACCGTTGGCCGCGTTGGTCACCACTGGTGTCGACGACGGCCAGCGGGTGCTGCGCCTGGCCCACACAAGTGTCGCCAGGCTTGTGCGCGACCAGCCCGGCGCCCTCGCCGAGGATGTCGTGGCCGAACCGGACCATGTCGTCCAGGCCCGGATCGCCAGGCACCTGTCGGCGCTCGTCGACGACAACCCCAACCCGTACCTGGCGCGTCACCTCGTCGCGCACGCCACCGCCGGGCATGTGCTCACCGACCAGACCGTCCCGGCCCGGTTCCTGCCGGCGTCCACCGGTGGTGACCTGCGCGCCGCGTTGGGGCTGCCGGCCCCCACCGGGCCGGCCACGTCGACGTTGGCCGCCTGGACAGGTGTCGAAGCAGAGCTCGACCAGGTCCCGGCGCTGGCCCGCGGGCGCCAGGCGCTGCGTTTTGCCCTGCTGCCAACCTCTGGCACCGGTGGCCCCGACGGCTGGCGCACATGGACCGACCAGGCCAACACCTTGGCCCGTGCGCACGGGCCGGTCAACGCTCTGGCTTTCGCCCAGGTGGCAGGGCGGACCGTCCTCGCCGGGGCTGTCGGCGACCGTGTGTGCTTGTGGGACCCGGCCAGCGGACGTCGTGTCGGCCACCAGCTGCGTGGTCACGACGGACCGGTCCACGCCGCGGTGTTCGCGCAGGTCGCCGGACGTCCGCTGCTGGTCACCGGTGGTCAGGACCGCACCGCACGGATCTGGGACCCGGCGACCGGCGCCCAGCTGCACGTGCTGCGCCAGCACGCCGGCGCGGTGCTCGCTGTGGCGTTCGGCCGGGTCGGCGGACGGCCGGTGCTCGCCACCGGTTCGGCTGACCAGACCGCCCAGCTGTGGGACCTCGCGCTGGACGGCGGCCCCCCGGTCGCGCACGAGCCGTTGCCGCACCGTGGGCAGGTGAGCGCTGTCGCGTTCGGCACCGTCGACGGCGCGACGACGCTGGCCACCGGGTGCACCGACGGCACCGCACGGTTGTGGGACCCGGTCGCCAACCACCGGCTCGACGGGCCGTTGCGCCACGGCGACCGGGTGCTCGCGGTGACGTTCGGGCCTGTGGGTGCGTCGGGCACCGCCCCGCTGGCGACAAGCTCGGACGATGGGTCGGTGTGCGTGTGGGACCCGCTCACCGGGGCGCTGGTCGGACGGGCCAGCCACCGCGGGGTCGTCGGTGCGCTCGCGTTCGGCAGCGCCGACGGGCGGGTCTTGCTCGCCACCGCCGGGGCCGACAGCACCGCCCGGTTGTGGGACGTGTCGGGCCTGAGCTGGAACGCGGTCGACGAGGCAGTCCTCACCGCCGTCGCAGGACCGTTGTGGGGGCACACCGGTGCTGTGCGGGCGCTGGCGTTCGGCCAGGTCGGCACCCGGACCGTCCTGGTCACCGGCGGCGACGACCTCACCGTGCGTGTGTGGGACCCGCGCGGCCACGTGACCCAGCCCTGGTGCCTGCCTGACGACCAGGCCCCGGGCGCCGGTGGCCTGCGCCCGGGGGACGCCAGCGTCGATGAGCCACCGCAGCCGCCTGGACACGTCCCCACCGCAGAACAGCTGCGCGACGTCGAGGCGCTCGAAGCCGAGCTGTTCGGGGACCTGGACCCCGACGAGCTCGCCGCGATACGCCTGGGACCGCCGCCGACGCACGACGGCACTGACCTGTCGAGCGTCGCCGACGCCCGTACCCCACGCCAGGGTCTGCACACGGTCGCCGCCGGTGACCGGTCGTCGGGGCTCGTCGCCCCGGTCCGCGCTGTGCGCACCGTCGCGTTCGGAACCGTGGACGGCACGACCGTGCTTGCCACCGGCGGTGACGACCACGTCGTGCGGTTGTGGGACGCGACGACCGGCGAGGTGCTCGGCCCCGGGTTGCGCGGGCACACCGGGCCTGTCGTCGCTGTGGCGTTCGGGTCCGCCGGTGCAGGCACGCTGCTGGCGACCGCCAGCCAGGACGGCACCGTGCAGGTGTGGGACGCGACGACCGGTGAACCTGTGAGCACACCGGTCGCAGTGCCAGCGCTGGCTGTGACATTCACCCACGTCGCCGGGCGGTACGTCGTGGTCGCCGCCGGACCTGGCCATGTCAGCGCCTGGGACCCGCCGACCCGGCGTCCGGTCGGCCGGTCGTGGGGAGGGCCGTTGGACTCGGTGCGCACCGTCGCGTTCGGCGAGGTCGCAGGTGCGGTCGTCGTGGCCACCGGTGGCGGTGACGGCACAGTCCAGCTGTGGGACGCCGGCGGGCCCCGTGCCAGGCTCGTCGGGCACGAAGGTCCCGTGGCCTCGGCGGTGTTCGGCACCGTTGACGGTGCCCCGGTGCTGGCCACCGGTGCTGGCGACGGCACCGCGCGGGTGTGGGACCCGACCACCGGTGAACCTGTGGGTGTGCTCACCGGGCACGGCGGGGCTGTGCACGCCATGGCCCTGGGTACCGTCGCAGGGACGACGGTCCTGGCCACCGCCCGGGCCGACCGTACCGTCCGGTTGTGGAACCCGGCGACAGGCCGCCATGTCGGTGACCCGGTGCCGGTGCTCGTCAAGGTCAGCGCGATGGCGTTCGCCCCTGACGGACGCCTGGCGCTGGCGACCGACGCCGGGACTGCGGTCGTGGGCGACGGCGTGCTGGTCGGGCCTTGGCACCAATAGTCCGT
>WRCL01000093.1 GCA_009783975.1 Micrococcales bacterium | reverse complement strand
CTGGGTCTACCGGTTCTTCTACTCCAAGACCGTCGGGCTGGTCCTCATCATCGCGATGGCCGTCCTCGTCCTCATCGGCACGTTGCTCCAGCCCCAGCTGACCAGCGCCGAACGTGCGGAGCCTGAGCAGTACGCAGCGTTCTTGGAGTACTGGCGCAGCAAGTTCGCACCGCTGGACAGCCTCGTCTCGCCCGTCGACGCCCTCGGGTTGTTCGACGTGTACCGGTCGGTGCTGTTCATGGGCGTCGCGGGGCTGCTCGCGCTGAGCATCCTTGCGTGCACCGCGCACCGGCTGCCTCTGCTGTGGAAGAACTGGCGCCACCCGCGCCGGGTCGTCCCGGCTCGGGCCTACGACGGGGCTCGCTACCACGCCGCTGTCCCCGTGCCAGAGGGCAACGTCACTGTGATGGCGACCGTGGGCGAGGTGCTGCGCAAGCAGCGGTACCGGGTCCTCACCGACGCCGACCACCCCAAAGCGGTCTACGCCGACCGCTTCTCCTGGGGCGGTTTCGGGGCTCCGGTGTCGCACCTGAGCTTCGTCGTCATCATCGCCGCCGTCGTCATCAGCATGAACACCGGTATCGACACCGTCAAGCTCATCCCGGTCGGCGGGGACCCGGTCAAGGTCGACGGGACGTCGCTGCGGGTGCAGGCCCTGTCGTACGACGACACCATCACCGATGGACGGTTCACTGACTACGTCTCGCGCCTGGTGGTGACCAGGCACGGCAAGAAGGTCGCCGAAAAGGACGTCCGGGTCAACTCCCCGTTGGGCGTCAACGGTGTGCGGTTCCACCAGTCCGGCTACGCGCACGGGGTGCTTGTCGCCGCGACCGGTCCCGACGGTGTGCTGTTCGACGGTTTCGCCATGCTCCGCGACTTCGAGGGGCTCCCGATGGCGCTCATCGTCGTCGAGGAGGGTGTGGACGTCATCAGTGAGGAGGACGGCACCCCGCTGAACACTGGTGACCTCGTGCTGATCATGGCGGTGACCCCCACCGACGACTCAATGGTGTTCCCTCCGGCGGAGGGGTTGTACCTGCCCGGAGAAGCTCCAGATGACTACGTCCTCCAGCCCGGCCAGGTGATGGCTCAGGTGCTCAAAGGAGACAGCGTCGTCGGTGAGGCGCTCCTCGACCCCGGTGACGACCTGGTGATCGGCAACTACACGTTCACCTTCGTCGGGGAGCAGACATCGCCGTTCATCCGGATCCGCCAGGACCCTGGGGCACCGTGGATGTGGGTCGGGTCGATCCTGCTCGTCCTGGGCATTACGGTGACGTTCGCCTGTCGGCACCGGCGCATGTGGGCGACGTGGGATGCTGAGACGAACCACATCAGGTTCGCCTCCACCGACAAGAGCGACAGCGCGTGGGCCCGTCGCTTCCGTGCCACAGTCGAGGCTGTCGCGCAGAAGGTGGAGTCCACCGCTGAGCACAGCCCACCACCGACGAAACAAGGGAAAACAGCAGACAAGCCGGCTGCCGCCCCCGTCCAAGACAAGGTAGAGCCGTCGGCTGCGGCCCCCGCCCCAGACAAGGCAGGGAAGAAGGCTGCGGCCCCACGCAAGACAGGGAAGAAAGCTGTGCCTGCCGCCCCGGACGCTGACGTCCAGGACGCACCTGTCGTAGACGACCTGGAAGGAACGAAGGAGAAGACCGATGAATGACATTACGGTGCTCGCCATGTGGTTGCTCAACGCGGCCCTGGTGTTCGTCGTCCTCGGGCTGGTGGCCAACATCGCGTTGCTGTCCACCCAGCGCCGGGCCAACGCAGTTGCCCGCCAGGGTGCTGACAGCACCGGCGGCCCGGCGACCGGTGTGGCGACCAAACGTCGCGGCGGCGGGCTCGACACCTACGCGACAGGATTTGTCGTCATCGCCCTGCTCCTGGTCACGGCCTACCTCGCGGTGCGCTGGTACAAGGCGGAGCACGGGCCGTTCGCCAACGGGCACGAGTTCGTCGTCGCCTTCGTCTGGGGCATCTTGGTCGCGTACCTCATCGCCGAGTGGCGGTTCAAGCTGCGCGTCGTGTCGTTCGCGGTGCTGCCCGTCGTGGCTGTCGCGCTGCCGTTCTCCCTCACCCGCGACACCGAGATCACCTCGTTGGTCCCCGCCTTGCAGAACCCGCTGCTCATGCTCTTGCACGTGGGGTTCGCGGTGATCTCCTACGGTGCTGCTGCGGTGTCGTTCGGTGCCGCGGTCGCGTACCTGTGGCGTCCGAAGTGGATCAAGATCGATGCGGGCCGTCTTGACGAGCTCGGGTACAAAGCCGCGATGGTGACGTTCCCCACGCTCACCGTCATGATCCTCGTCGGGGCGTACTGGGGCCAGATCGCCTGGGGCCGCTACTGGGCATGGGACCCCAAGGAGACCGCCGCCCTGATCACCTGGCTGCTCTACGGCGCCTACCTGCACGCCCGGGTCTCACGCGGCTGGCAAGGCAAGACCGCCGCGTGGCTGCTGATCATCGGGTTCGGCCTCATCATCTTCACCTACCTGTCGAGCTACTACCTCGGGCTCGGCGGACAGCACAGCTATGTCGGATGACACGACACCGGTCGAGGGCACGTCACCTGACGAGCCCTCGACCGATGCTGTGCGGGTCTCACGCTGGCAAGCCCTGCGCGACTCGCCCCTCGGAAGCGTCGTGGTGCTCGCGGTCACCGCGCTGGTCGTCCTCGGTGGTGTGTGGGTGGTCAACGCTGTCCGTGGGCACGAAGGCGCGACGGTGGAGCTGGCGTTCGAGGCCAAACCTGTGAAGGTCGGCCAGGAGGCGCCTGGGTTCACCGCCACGACGATCGACGGACAAAAGGTCCGGCTGGAAGACCTGCGTGGCCGTCCGGTCTGGCTGGTGTTCGGCACGACGTGGTGCAGCACGTGCCGTTCGGAGGCTGCGACCATCGAGGCGGTCCACAACGCCCGTGACGACGTGGTGATCGTCGCGGTCTACGTCGGCGAGAAATCCGCGCAGGTCTCGCGTTTCGCTGAGCAGCTTGGCCTGACATACCTGCAGGTCGCTGATCCCGACACCCGGCTCGGGTCGACATACCGCGCGAGCGCGTTACCCCGTCACGTCCTGGTCGACGCTGACGGGACCGTGCGCCGTGTCGATATCGGTGCTGTCGACCAGGCAACTGCCAACGCCCGGCTGGACGAGCTCGTCGCCGGCTGACCTGCGCGCTGGAGTTCTTCTCTCTTTTTGCCTCTGCCATCCGATGGGCTCAGGTGGACCGGGTACCGGTCTGGGCGACACTGGGAGGCGATGGCAGTGCACTGGTTCATGAACCGGCCATTGATGGTCAAATTGATGTCTTTGGTCGGTGTGATGCTTGTCGTCGCGGGGGCGATCGCCGTCGTCGGGGCCCAGGGGATGGCGGACCTGTCCAACGAGCAGCAGGAGATGTACGACGAGGCGCTGCTGCCTCTTGTCTCCCTCAACGAGCTTGCCCTGGAGTTCGCCGAAGCCCGCGCGATCGTGCAGTCGTCGACACGCACGACCCCCGACGGCGTCGACGCGGTCGTCACGCGGATGGACGGCCTGCTGGCGAGCGTCGACAAGACGATGGAGGGCTACCGCGACTACGCGAGCACCCCTGCCGAGTTCACGCGCCTGCGCACCGCCTTTGACGACTACTTCGCGATCTTCAACGACCAGATCGTCCCGGCGCTGCGTGCTGGAGACCAGGCCGCTGCTGTGGCCCTCGTCGAAGGGCACGGGGTCGAAGCGGCCACGGCGTTGCACGCATCGATCCAGGACGAGTCGAAAGAACAGGCGGCCGAGGGCCGCGCCATCGACGACCACGGGGCGAAAGTCGCACAGCAGAACACCCTGACACTGTGGCTGGTCGCCGGTATCGGATCGCTCGTCGCCCTCGTGCTGTGCTTCTGGGTGCTGCGGGTGCTCACCAGGTCGGTCGCCAGCGTGGCTGACGCTGCCCGAGCCCTGGCCAAAGGCGACCTCACAGTCCACCCCAAGGTGGCCTACCGCGACGAGATCGGCGTCATGGCCCAGGCGTACACCGAGGGTGTGACGTCGTTGTCGGCGACGTTGCGTGGGGTCAAGGACGTCGCGCTCTCCTCAGCGTCGACGGCCACCGAGCTGGCAGACAAAGCCTCCTCGGTCGCCAAGGAGTCCGAAGAAGCCTCAGCGCAGGCCGGTGTCGTGGCTGCGGCCGCAGAACAGGTCTCGCGCAACGTCGCGACCGTCGCTGCCGGAGCCGAAGAGATGGGGTCGTCGATCGCTGAGATCGCCGGCAACGCCTCGTCGGCAGCCAAGATCGCCGGTGAGGCGACAGTCGCCGCAGCGGCGACGAACGAGCAGGTCGCCCGCCTGGGAGCCTCGAGCCAGGAGATCGGGGCCGTGGTGAAGACCATCAACTCCATCGCCGAGCAGACGAACCTGCTTGCCCTCAACGCGACGATCGAGGCGGCCCGGGCCGGTGACGCAGGCAAAGGGTTCGCCGTCGTCGCCGGGGAGGTCAAAGACCTCGCCCAGGAGACCGCCAAAGCCACTGAGGACATCGCCCGGCGTATCGAGGCGATCCAGTCCGACACAGCCGGCGCTGTGGAGGCCATCGGGCAGATCTCGGCGATCATCGACCAGATCAACGACTACTCCGCGACGATCGCCGCAGCTGTGGAAGAGCAGACGGTGACGACCTCGGAGATGTCGCGCAACGTCGCCGAGGCCGCCACAGGTGCCGCCCAGATCGCCGAGAACATCACAGCAGTGGCGAATATCGCCGCCTCGTCGACCCGTTCTGCTGGGGAGGTCGCAGCAGGGTCTGCCGACATCACCCACAGCACGAGCCGGGCGGCAGACGACCTGAGCACGTTTGCTGTGTGACGCACGTGTCGACGGCGCCGGCCTGCACGGCCGGCGCCGTCTGCGTCGTCTGGCTGGGGTCCGCGGGTCGCAGCGTCGTGCCGCCGCGCAGTCCCGCCCGGGCGGGGCCGGCACCGCGACCGGCTGGCACAGGCAGGTGTCGCCATCGGCCGTCCCGGGTGCACTGTGGGCGAAGGTTGCCCACGCCTGCCCTGGGCTGGTTAGAGTGCGGGGTGTGACTGACGCCCCGATGATCAAGGCCCTGCTCGCCGACGACGAGATCCCCACGCACTGGTACAACCTCGTCGCCGACCTGCCCAGCCCGCCCCCGCCGCACCTGCACCCGGCGACCCGTGAACCGCTCGTGCCCGGCGACCTGCTCCCGCTGTTCCCCATGGCGATCATCGAGCAGGAGGCGACGACCGAACGCTGGGTCGAGATCCCGCACGAGGTCCGCGAGATCTACCGGTTGTGGCGTCCCTCGCCGTGCTACCGGGCGCTGCGTCTGGAACAGGCCCTGGGCACGTCGGCGAGGATCTACTACAAGTACGAGGGTGCCTCACCGGTCGGGTCGCACAAGACGAACTCGGCCCTGCCCCAGGCGTACTACAACAAGCTCGAAGGACGCACCCGCCTGACGACCGAGACTGGTGCCGGGCAGTGGGGGTCGGCCCTGGCGTTCGCCGCGCAGATCTACGGCTTGGCGTGCGAGGTGTGGCAGGTGCGCAGCACGTACGAGAGCAAACCGTACCGCCACGCCCTGATGGAGACGTTCGGTGCGGTGTGCTACTCCTCGCCGTCGGACCGCACCGAGGCCGGACGGGCCCTGCGCGAGAAGTTTCCTGGCACCCCCGGGTCTTTGGGGATGGCGATCTCTGAGGCGGTCGAGGCTGCGGTGAAAGACCCGCAGGCGTCGTACTCGCTGGGGTCGGTGCTCAACCACGTCGCGCTGCACCAGACGGTCATCGGCCAAGAGGTGCTCACACAGCTCGCGTTGTTCGGCGAGGAGCAGATCGACTACCTGTTCGCCTGTGCCGGTGGTGGGTCGAACCTCGCGGGGATCTCGTTCCCCATCGTCCGAGAGAACCTCGAAGGTCGTCAGAACACGACGATCGTCGCGTGCGAGCCGCAGGCGGCCCCGTCGCTGACCCAAGGCGAGTACCGCTACGACTTCGGCGACACCGCCGCGACAACCCCCCTGCTGAAGATGTACACCCTGGGTGCCGAGTTCGTGCCCGACCCGGTCCACGCCGGGGGGCTGCGCTACCACGGGATGTCGCCGCTGGTCTCGTTCGCCAAGCACGAGGGCCTGATCGACGCGGTGGCGATCGGCCAGCTCGAAGCCTTCGACGCGGGTGTCTTGTTCGCCCGGGCCGAGGGGATCGTCCCCGCCTCAGAGTCCAACCACGCCATCGCCGGGGCGATCCGCCAGGCCAAGCAGGCCACCGAGCAGGGCACGAGCCCGGTCGTGGTCATCGGGATCTCTGGGTCGGGCCAGCTGGACCTGCCCGCCTACACCGAGTACCTGTCCGGGCAGATGTCCGACAGCTAGGAGTCTGTCGCACCCAAAATGCCGGACAGGAGCGGCGTCAGGTGGGGTGCATGGCGCGGCACAGGAGGGGGACAGACTACTAGGTCACAGTGCGTCGCCGGTGAGCTCGGCGACCTGGGTCTCCAGGTCGGCGAGCATCCCCACAGCGTCGGCGACGATGTCTTCGTCCCCGGCCGCTGCCCCGTACAGCAGCCAGCGGGCGATCGCCAGCTCGCCGGCCAGTGCGGCACGGTCGGTCAGGTGCGGGTCGGCCATGCCCGTGCGGTGCTGGACGTAGGAGTCCAGGACCGAGGCCGCCGAGTCAGCGGCTGCGGCGACGAGGAACCACGCGAGGTCGTCGGCGGGGTCGGCGACCTGGGCCGAGCTCCACCCGAGGATCCCGGTGACCGAGTGCTGGTCGGTGCCGTCGTCGTGGACGAGCACCCGTTCGGCGACCATGTCACCGTGGACGACGGTCGGGCGGAACCGCCACCACGCGACGTTCTCCAGGCGTTGTTCCCACCGCGCCAGCAGGCTCGGCGGGACGTACCCGGTG
>WRCL01000092.1 GCA_009783975.1 Micrococcales bacterium | reverse complement strand
GTGTTCTGCGAAGAACAACCACCGCCGAGCCACGGGACAACTGTGCCTGCCGGCCAGCGAACCCGACCAGTGTCCGGCCGGGACGACCAAGGGTCGGCTGTGCCTGCCGGTCATCCAATGCGAGGTGGCGGCACTGTGGGCGGTCGTGCGCACGACCACGGGCCGACGCTCGGTGAGGCTGCGCACCCTGGGCAACATTTCCAGCCTGCCTCACCAGACCAGGCACTGTTCTGAGCACCGCGGGCAGCCTTTCTGGCGGGCAGGGCTACCGCACGTGCATGCGCCGGCGCGGCGGGCATGGTGGCGGGACGCGTCGACCTCGACCAGGGTCTCGACAGACGTCGGGATGACCTGGACGCCTGGGCGCTTCAGGCTGGATCCACCGGTTTTCTTCGTCGCGAGCGTCGCTTGGGCGGCACAGAGCTGAGCTGCCGGATTTGTCACACCGTTCGCGCCGGGTGGGCTGTGCCGACGGCGGCGGCTGCGACGTCGCGGAGGACAATGGCGTCGGTGAGCTGGCGGGCCCAGGCGAGGATGTCACGGCCGTGCAGGGGGGTTCCTTCAGGCTGGATCCACTTGCGGTGGCGCCGAACTGACCTGCGGAGTATGTCACACCGTTCGCGCCGGGTGGGCTGTGCCGACGGCGGCGGCTGCGGCGACGTCGCCGAGGACAATGGCGTCGGTGAGCTGGCGGGCCCAGGCGAGGATGTCGCGGCCGCGCAGGGGGGGTTCCTTCAGGCTGGATCCACTTGCGGTGGCGCCGAGCTGACCTGCGGGGTTTGTCACACCGTTCGTGCCGGGTGGGCTGTGCCGACGGCGGCAGCTGCGGCGACGTCGCCGAGGACGATGGCGTCGATGAGCTGGCGGGCCCAGGCGAGGATGTCGCGGCCGTGCAGGGGGGTGCCGCCGACGCGGGCGGTGGCCGGGAAGGGGACCAGCAGGGTGCGGGTGGCGGGTTTGAGGACCGAACCGGGGTACAGGCGTGCCAGGCGCAAGGTGGCGGACTCGGCAAGCTCGACGGGGGCGAAACGGATGCAGCGGCCTTGGGGGGCGATATCTGTCAGGCCGGCGCGGCGGGCGTGGTGGCGGAAGGTCGCGACGTCGAACAGGGCGTCGACGGGATCAGGCACAGGACCATAACGGTCGACGAGCTCGGCGCGGGCTGCGTCCAGACCGTCGGCGTCGGTGGCCATGGCGATCGTGCGGTACGCCTCCAGGCGCAGGCGTTCGGTCGCGATGTAGCCGTGGGGAATATGGGCGTCGACGGGGAGCTCGACGGTGACGTCAGGTTGCTCAGGGGCGTCGCCGCGGAACTGCGCGACGGCCTCGCCGACCATCCGCACGTACAGGTCGAAGCCGACGCCTTCGATATGGCCGGACTGCTCACCGCCGAGCAGGTTGCCCGCACCGCGGATCTCCAGGTCTTTCATGGCCACGGCCATACCAGCGCCCAGGTCGGTGTTCGCGGCGATCGTCGACAACCGGTCGTGGGCGGTCTCGGTCAGGGGTACCTGCGGGGGGTACAAGAAGTACGCGTAGGCCCGTTCACGGCCACGTCCCACGCGCCCGCGCAGCTGGTGCAGCTGGGACAGGCCCAGCTGGTCGGCGCGTTCGAGGATCAACGTGTTCGCGTTGGAGATGTCCAGGCCGGTCTCGATGATCGTCGTGCACACCAGGACGTCAAAACGTTTCTCCCAGAAGTCCACCATGACCTGCTCAAGCTGGTGCTCGCTCATCTTGCCGTGGGCGACCGCGACCCTGGCTTGCGGGACGAGCTCGGCCAGGTGCGCTGCGGCACGGTCGATCGAGGCGACCTTGTTGTGCACGTAGAACACCTGCCCGTCGCGCAACAGCTCGCGGCGCACCGCCGCGGCAACCTGGGCGTCGTCGTGCGGGCCGACGAACGTCAGCACCGGGTGGCGTTCCTCAGGCGGCGTGGCCAGCGTCGACATCTCGCGGATCCCGGTGACGGCCATCTCCAAGGTCCGCGGGATCGGGGTTGCCGACATCGCCAGGACGTCGACGTTGGTGCGCATCGCCTTGAGGGTCTCTTTGTGCTCGACGCCAAAGCGCTGCTCCTCGTCGACGACGACCAGACCGAGGTTCTTGAACCGCACCTGGCCGGTGAGCAACCTGTGGGTGCCGATGACGACGTCGACGGTGCCCTTGGCCAGGCCCTCGACGACGTCAGCCGCCTGCGCGTCGGACTGGAACCGTGACAAGGCTTTGACGACGACCGGGTAAGGCGCGTACCGCTGGGTGAACGTCTCGAAGTGCTGGGCGACCAGCAGCGTCGTGGGGACCAGCACAGCGACCTGGGCGCCGTCCTGGACGGCTTTGAACGCGGCACGCACCGCCAGCTCGGTCTTGCCGTAGCCGACGTCACCGCACACGAGCCGGTCCATGGGGACCGGTTTTTCCATGTCGGCCTTGATCTCGTCGATCGTGACGAGCTGGTCGGGGGTCTCGGTGTACGCGAAAGCGTCTTCCAGCTCGCGTTGCCAGGGGGTGTCGGGGCCGAACGCCCGGCCACAGGTCGCCATCCGCGCCGAGTACAGGCGGATGAGCTCGGCGGCGATCTCCTTGACGGCTTTGCGGGCACGGCCGCGGGTCTTGGCCCAGTCCGCCCCGCCCATCTTCGACAAGGCTGGCGACTCCCCGCCGACGTACTTGGTCACCTGGTCCAAAGCGTCGGTCGGCACGTACAGGCGGTCACCGGGCTGCCCGCGCCGGCTCGGGGCGTACTCGATGACGAGGTACTCACGGGTCGCCGCTGACGCCCCGGAGCCCACAGTGCGGGCGATGAGCTCGACGAACCGTCCGACCCCGTGCTGCTCGTGCACGACGTGGTCACCTGGGCGCAGCGACAACGGGTCGACGACGTTGCGCCGCCGGTGCGGCATCCGGCGCATATCGGAGGTGGACGCGCCCGCCCGGCCGGTGAGGTCAGACTCGGCGAGCACCGCCAGGCGCAGCTGGTCGTGGACGAAACCAGGCCCGACGACAGCCGGCACGACGGCGACGAGGCCCGGCTCAGGTGGGTCAACCAGGTCGTGGACCAACCGGGACGGCACGTCGGCGGCACGGAGCTGTTCGACCATACGCTGGGCTGAGCCGGGTCCGTCGGTCGCCAGGACCAGCCGCCACCGCTCGCGCTGCATCGTGCGCAGGTCGTCCACCGCACGTTGCAGGTCACCCCGGTAGCGTTCGACCTGCCTGGCGGCCACGACGACGGTCCCCGGACCCGACGGCGACTCAACGGCCTCGACGTCCAAGGTGAACCCCGACATCGTCGACCACACCAGCCCGCGGGCCTGCGCGGCCTCAGCGGTGGCGTCCACCGTGGCAAAGCTTGCCGCGGACAGGTCCAGCGGGGCCGCGGCGCCGTCGGCGACCGACGACCACGCGGCAGCCAAGAACTCAGCGGTCGTCGCGACCAGGTCGTGGGCGCGCCGGCGCACACGTTCAGGGTCGAGCACGACGACATGGGTCCCACGCGCGAACAGGTCCACGACCGGCACCATCTGGTCGACGAGCACCGGGGCCAACGACTCCATCGCCTCGACAGCCACACCTGCGGCGATCTTGTCCAGGATGTCCACAGCACCAGGCAGCCGAGTCCCCAGCGCGGCGGCTCGCGCCCGCACCGCGTCGGTGAGCAAGATCTCCCGGCACGGCGGGGCCCACAGGCGGTCGGTCGTGCCCAACGAACGCTGGTCGGCGACGGAGAACCAGCGCAGCTCCTCGACGGTGTCGCCCCACAGCTCGATGCGGACCGGGTGGTCGTCGGTCGGTGCGAACACGTCGAGGATCCCGCCGCGCACCGCGAACTCACCGCGGCGCTCGACCATGTCGACGCGGGTGTACGCCGCGTCGACCAGACCGGTCGCCACATCGTCGAGGTCCACCTGGTCACCGACGCGCACATCGACCGGGACCAGGTCGCCCAGCCCGGCGACCACCGGCTGCAGCAACGTGCGCACAGGCACGACGAGGACCCGCAGCGGGCCTGCCGGGCCGTCAGGCTCAGGGTGCGCCAGGCGCCGGAACACCGCCAGGCGCCGCGCGACAGTGTCTGACCGCGGCGACAACCGTTCGTGGGGCAAGGTCTCCCACGACGGCAGCACCGCGACGCGGTCAGCGGGCAGGTAGCTGCGCAGCGCGGCGGCGAGGTCGTCGCCGTCGCGGCCGGTCGCGGTGACGACGACGAGCAGCCCGCTCCCCTGCGCCAGACCTGCCAGCAGCGGGACCCGCAGCCCAGGTGGTGCGACGACATGGTCGACGCTGGGCTCGAGCACAGCGGTGACAGCAGGGTCGGCGCGCAGCACCGACACGATTCCAGTGAGATCCATGACGTCCCTCGACGAGCGGCCCTGCCCCATTGTGGGCCATGACCGCCACCAGCACTGCGCCGGTCAGCCAGCGCGGGTGTCAGCGACCATGATCCACGCCTCCACAGCCCGGTTGAGGCGGCGGCTGATCCCTGCGTGCCCGTCTTCGGACTCCAGCAAGGTCCGGGCGTCGTCGGGGCGCCCGTCAGCGACAGCGGCGAGCACCATCGACGCGGTGCGGTGGTACTCGGTGTGCAACGGGCGGGCTGCCGCAGCCCGGTCCGGGTCGAGCTCGTCAGCGTGACCGCTGCGCAACCACCGCCCGAACGGGCACTCGTCTTCGACAAGAGCCTCGGCGACCGCCGTGGACGAGACCGGCCATCCGCGGTCGACGACGTCGTGCAGGTGCAGGCTCCAGCCTTCGAGGGTGACCAGGGCGGCGCGCAGGGGGTGGGTGTGCGAGCGCCGGATCCACCCCATGGCCAAGCGTACCGCCTCGGCGCCGACGTTGTCCGAGGCACGTGCGAGCTCACCTGCGACGGACGGTACGGCAGTGTGCTCTGCGCTGTGCAGGCCGCATATCTCCAGCAGGGTCGTGCCGACCGACGCCACATCACGCAACGTCGCGTTGGTGGCGTCGACCAAGGCGTCCAGGCGCCTGGTGAGCTGGGCGATCTCGACGGTCAGCCCGGTGACGACGTCGACGAGGTCGGGGCCTGCTTGTGGTCCGAGGCCCGCCCACAGCCGGCTGCGTTGGTCCATCATCGTCGTGCCTCCGTCCGGTCGTTTGCTCACCCATCGGGGCCCGACGGGCGGGTCGACAGCTGTTGTGTGGACGGCCCGGGCGGTTGTGCATGGCCGCCGGCGCGGCGTGCGTGGCAACCGCGGCGGCAGGTACCTGCCACACAGTGCTGTGCAGGGGGTGTTCTTGCCCCGACGACGTGGTTTACCCTGGCCCGAAGCACCGCGCCTGAGGCCGGATCCACCGGTGCGCGCCGTCGTGAGCGTCATCAGGTGGGTGCGGTGGCGAGGCGGAGCGGTGAAGAAAGGCTGGAGGCCTTTTGAGCAGTGACAACGCAGCCAGCGTGCCCACCTGGGGCTGGCGGTGGCGCGCACCGGTGGATCGGGCGCAAGGGGGTGCACATGATGTCCAGACGCCCCGTCGACCGTGAGCACAACCCGAGCGGCGGCCCAGCGCACCACCTCATCGCCTTGCACGACGGGATCGACCGGTGGGCCCTGGACCCGCACGACCGACGCTGGCTCGACGCTGCCCACGAGTACGACCCGGTCGTGCTGTCTGACGACATCACCTTGGGGTGGCGGGCACCTGTTGTCGCCACGTGGGTCTCGGCGGGTGTCACCGTGGGGTGGCTGGGGATGCTGGCTGTGGTGGACATCACGTTCTTGCGCCCGGTGCTCGTCGTGCTCGCGCTGGTCTCAGCGCTGCCGGCCGCCTGGGCCGTGTACGAACGCAGCCGGAACAAAGACGGGTACATCGCGATCGGGTCCACCGGGATCAAAGCACGCCGCCACGGCAAGCACGTCCACCTCGCCTGGGTGGAGATCAAACGGGTGCGGATCATCACGGCGACCTACCACCGCCGCGTCCCGAGCCCCTCAGAGGTGTTCGCCGACGACTCCAAGGTGCTCGCACGCACCCAGATCTTGCTCACCCCGACCCTTGACGACGGGTTTGCCACCCACAAAGGCGCGAAGCTGTTGCGCACCGACTGGCGACGTCCGTTGCTGCGCCGCTGGCTGCGCCGTCCCAAAGCCCCCGCAGAGTGCTACCTGGTGCTGCGGCACCGGGCAGTGATCTCACCGCACTCGATCCCCGTCGCGGTGCTCCTGGCTGACGCGGCGATGCGGCGCTTCGCCGCCGAACGGTACCGTGGGCGCCCGGCAGCGCAGCGGCGGCGCCTACCCCTGCTGTGGTGAGGGCTCGCCGATCAATAACCTGGTCATGTGCGTGGTCGCAGGTGCGTGCAGCGCAAGGCGGCTGACCGCTGGAAGACTGGAGGTCTTTCGAGGGAGGCCAACGCAGCGATGTGCGTGCCCGGGCTGCGCACATGACTTGGTTATTGATCGGCGAGCCCTGAGAGCACGTCCAGCGCCTGGCGCAGACGTGTGCTCGACGTCGTCACGGTGTACGGGAAGTACACGACCTCAACACCGACCTCGGCGAACCGGCGTTCCAGGTCGGCGCCGCGGGCGGTGCCTTTCCAGTCGTCACCTTTGAAGAACACGTCGAACTTCAGCTGCGCCCACGTGTCGAGCTTGTCAGGCACGACCTCGGCGTGGACACGGTCGACGACGTCGATGTGCCGCACGATCTCCATCCGTTCGGCGAGCGGGACCACCGGTGGGCGGCCACGTGAGGCGAGGAGCATCTCGTCGGAGACGACCCCGGCGATCAGCACGTCACAGCCCGCCTTGGCGTGCATGAGGATGTTCAGGTGCCCGATGTGGAACAAGTCGTACGCCCCGGCGGCGTACCCCACCTTCTGCGACATCACACTTCCTCTGCTCAACGACCCTGGCAATACTAGGCCGTGTTGCGAAAGTCCGTGCGCAGGCGGGGTGCGACACGGGTGTG
>WRCL01000091.1 GCA_009783975.1 Micrococcales bacterium | reverse complement strand
TCCGTGGGTCGTTGGCGACCAACGACGACATCGCGCACCGGGCGTTGTCACAGGCAGCCGCAGCCATCCCCGACTGACATGAGCGCGCCGACCAGTGCCGAGCTGTGTGGCGCCGCACCGGTGCGCGACGTGCCACCGGTGGGGTGGCACCCGGCCGTCGACGAGTTCGACGAGCGGTACGTGGTGTTCGCCACACCGTCGCCGACCGTGCGGTTCACCGAACCGTTCGCCTCGTTCATCGCCGAGGCCGGTAGACGTGACGTACCTCCGGTCCTGGTGACAACGACCACGGCGAGCGTGTCGCCGTTCGTGTCTTCGGCGATGCGCCGCGCGGGTGGAACGTGGGGCCTGCAGGCGCGCGACGGGACGGTGTATGACGCGCTGTCGGGCTACCAAGTCGGCAGCCTGGGCGACCTGGGGAGCCTGCGGCGCAAGACTTCTCCTGAGGGCACGGAGAGCGACGAGGCCTGTCGCCTGCCTGGGTTCTACGACCCGCCAGTCGTGGCACAACAGGTCGTGCAGTTCGACGTTCGCACGACGCAGCGGGCTGTCGAGGGTGCCCAAGTGGGGACAGTCGCCGAGAGCCTGGGGAACACCATGGGCGCCTCGTGGCAGTGCTGGGCAACCAGGGAGCCCTTGCTTGAGCCGTGGGACCTGAGGGTGGTCACCGAAACCATGCGCCGGGCCATGCCCGACCCTTCGCCGCTCAGGGTCACCTCCACCGAAGGCGCGTTCTGCGAGGTGCGGGTCGCCAGGACTGGTGTCGGGTTGGCCGAGCACACCGTCGGGGGTATCCCAGCAGACGACAGCGCGGACGTGCTTGGGCTGGCCAACGCTGCCGCAGAGCAGCTGGTCGCCGAGCACAACCCGACCCTGGCGTTTGTTTCTGTGGCCGACTACGACCGGACCAGCGCGGGTGTCGTCCACCCCCCAAGGGCCAGGACACCAGAGTCGCCCCTGGTGGTGCTGTGTGGTGCCGCCGCGGTGCGCGACCTCGACCTCGACATTGACCGCGTGGTCGCCGAGCATGATGCGCGCGTGCTGGGCCGGGCACGGCTGCCGTGTGTGCTGGTGCAGTTTGCCGGCACCGACCCCGCACAGCGGTGGGCCCAGGCGGCGGGGTTCACCAGTGGGCTAGGCCGGCGCGACACCCCTGCGCGACTGAGGAGACACGGATGAACAGGCCCGACGGCGCTGGCACACCCAAAGGTGACACCTCTGAGGTGGCGGTCCATGCGCTCAACGACCACCTGGTGACACCAGGGTCAGGTGGGCTGGTGCACGGCGAGCACAGGGGGCACCACCTGGACTCAGAGCAGCACACGCGGGGCCACGGCGCGCACGACCACCACCATGGGGCTATGCGTGGCCCTGACTGTGACGCAGTTTCGGGCGAGCCGCTGGTCACCTGGCCTCCGGGGGCAGACCCAGATTCCGCCGCGTTGGACCTCGGGCCGAACGACGAGACGCTGGGCTCAGAACTGGGGGCCGAGGCAGGGTTGTCCCTGGATCCAGATGCCGCGGCGGGAGGACCGAATGCCGGGATGCCGGACATCTCGCCGACGCGGGCAGTGGACGGCAATGGGCTGCCGCCGGCTGCGGTGGGCGCCGAGGCTGGGGTTCGTGGCCGCAAGGACGATGGAACGGGCCTACCGACTGACGTGCCTGGGTCCGCCGCACAGATGCCAGGTGGACACGACGCGCAGAGTTGCATGCCGGCGGGCGCAGCAGGAACTGGGGCAGAAGGTGGCCTTGCGCCCACGGTTCCAGGTGCGGTGGGCGCGGGGGGCACGGGTCATGTGCCGCAGGCACCGGCGGGACATGGCGCTGATGGCGTTGCAGTGAACCCAACTGTCGCTCCTGGACCGCACCCCCTGAGCGGCGACGGTGCCGCGAGAGCCAACCCAGCCTTCGCCACGGGCACCACGACTCCCGGGGTTGGGCTGGGCGGCGAGGTTTCGACTTCCGCCAGGCCTGCGGGTAGCACAGGTGGCACGCTCACGCAGGCAAGATGGCAGCCACGCGGGCCAGTGACGTTGACCGGGGCCGGCTGGCGGATCGTTCCCGGGGAGATATTCGCGCTGCTGGGAGGCGTCAGCGAGGAGTTCGAGATGCTGGCGCAGGAGGTGTCCGGCCTGATCAACGTCGCCCAGCTGGCCGGCGGGCCCTCGTCGGCGGGTTCGAGCCCGCGGTCAGCGGCAGGCCCCGCGCTGGAGGACTACCACGACCGCCCTGAGTGGGGAGCGCCGTTTGGTGGGCTCGTCGCTGCGGCGCTGGACGAGGCGATCGTGGCCCAGACGCAGAAAGCCAACCAGGTCGCCGCGACGATCTCCGCGGCGGTGGTCGGTGTCTCCCAAGCCACGGCTGCCTACCAGGCCGGCAATGCCGAGATGGCAGTCACGGTCCAGGCCGAAGCGGCGAAGGCTGCTGACACCGGCAACTTTGGGTACTTCGACTACCTACGGGAGCAGTGATGGGTGACACCAAGGGCCTCATCGACCCGTCGACGTTCCACCCGACGTCTGCTCAGCTCAAGCGTGGGGCGGACGCAGCCAGCGGCCTGGTCCGTACCGCTGGCCAGGAGCTTGCCCACGCCGGAGAGCGTCTTGGGGAGCACGCCACGACAGTCGCCACCTTGTGGACAGGTCTGGAGCAGTACTACCAGGCGCCCGAGGGTGAACGTGTGCTGGGCCTGGTCGGCCCCGCAGCCGCGCTGGCAGAGGAGGTCCACGGTTCTCTCGCCGCGGTGCGGGCCGCGCTCGAGGCCTACGCCGACGGGTTGTGGCGCATCGCTGAGAAGCTGGCGGCGCTGGAACGTGAAGCACGGGCATTCCGCAACAGTGATGGAGTCAAGAATGGGGTGAAGGACAAAGGGAACGACTTGTGGACGTTCGCGAACGGGTTGTTCGCCCTGGACCACGGAGACGTTGGGGGTGCGGTGTCGGCAAGGAAGCGGCTGATGTCGGACACTGTGCCGTGGTACCTCGACGAGGCGATGATCGCTAAGAACGCGGGGTACTGGACCCGCCTGTACGAGTGCCAGCGGGAGATCGAGACCGTCGCGTGGGCGTGTTCGACGATGATCTGCGCCGCGGCGGCGCCGCAGGTGCTGGCCCAGGCAGTGGGGCACAGGGTGGATTCGGTGGACCAGATCGCGGAGTACAACGCGGCGCAGGGGTGGGGCCGGCCACGGGAGAAAGACCTGGCACCGATCGAACAGACATGGACCGCGCTGAACGCAAACCTCGTCGCGCCGGTCGCAGCGTTCGCGTTTGGGTGGGACACCAGCACCTGGGACGGGTTCCACCGCACGATGATGGGCGACAACACAGTCGCCGCGCAACGCGAGACGTCTTCTCAGGCGTGGAAAGGCCTGGGCGACACCACGCTGTCCCTGGCGGTCTTCTCCTTCGTCAGCGAAGGCACGCCGTCACAACAGATGCTGGACCACAGGTACGGAGAGGGGTGGACCGAGCAACGCCATACCCAAGCCTTGGAGGTATTGGGGTCGATGATCGGGTACGACCCATCGGTGCCCGAGGACGGGTGGCACAAATACTCTGACGCGCCATACGAGGTGAGGACGACGATCGGGATCAACGTGGTCTCAGCGGTGGTTGGTCCCAAGGGCGCCGGGAGCGTGGTGCGGGTGGCCGAGGTTGCTGAAGGCGGGGCCAGGCTCGCCAACACGGCTGGGCACGGCGCGCTGTCAGCCGCGCGGACCGGTGCTGACGCCCTGCCGACCAGCGCGGCGCTGCGAGCCGGGAACGTTGGCACCACCGAAGCAGCCGGCGCGCTCAGGGCGGCAGGCCGCGTCAGCGAGGAGCTGGCGCCAGTGCCACGCAGCCCCCACATGCCCACCGTCTCTGAGTCTGTGGTGACCGACGCCGCTGTGCACAAAGCGATGGACTCATGGTTGCACCAACCCGCTCCTGTCGAACCATCGGCCGCCCAGCGCGCCGCCGGCGCCCAGGTCAGCCCCCCGCGCGACCCTGCCCTCGTCGGCGCCGAACCCGCCGCCCGCACCCACGCAGCCCCGGACCTGGGCACGACCGCTGGGCGTGCCCCGTCCGGGGCCGAGACCCTTCCCGGCGCCGGGCGTTCGACAGCCGAACCCACGGTCCGCCCAGGCGGTGGCACCCCAGGCGACCCCCCAAGCGGCCCCAGCCGCGGAGGCCTCCCCGAGCGTCCACCAGGCGATGTGCCCAACGAACGCATTCCTGGCCAAGGCGTCCCCCAGGAACCCGTGCCAGGGAAGCAGTGGGATCCTGGCGCCCCGGTTGCAGACACCGTGCCCGCGTCCCATGCCCCACGCGGGTATGGTGCCGGCGACGAGGCACGCGCGTTGCGTGAGGTTGTCAACGAGCAGGGCGTTCCTGTCGACCACCGCACAGGCGAGCCGCTGCTGACCCGTGCCGACGGGCAACCTGCGTGGCACATGGCCTGGGACCCGGCAGAGCGACGCTGGGTCGCGGAAAACCCGCGCCTCTGGGACCCGACCACTCCCCCGGCGCACACCATCCCCGGGTCTGAAGCCCCGGTCGGCTACACAGCCGCTGACGTGCAGCAGGCGTTCCGGGAGGCGCCAGTCGACGCCCACGGCAGGCCAGTGGACCACCGAACTGGTGAGCCGCTGCGTGAAGCCAACGCCGCCGGTGATCGCGGTTGGCACATGACCTGGGACCCCCAAGAGCAGCGCTGGGTCGCCGAACGCCCTGGCTCTGGGTACCCCGGGGAGGGGATGCCCGAGCGCGGCGCGCCTGGTTCGTACGGGTACGACGACCAGGGCGACCTGCTGCGGTGGGCGAACGACCGTCCCCCATACGCCCCTGGGCAGGTCGATGGTGTGTGGGAGGCCCAGCCTAAGGTCATCGACGAGAACGGCATTCCCTATGTCGAAGCGATCAACAAGGACGGTGACCTGGTCCGGATCTACTGGAATCCCGGAGAGCCGCGGCAGGGGGTGTGGGACATGGGGCACAAGACAGGACGTGAGTACCGAGACCTGCGAGAGCGGTATCTGTCCCACCAGATCGACGAGGCAACTTTCCTTGAGGAGTACCAGAAGACAGGACACTACGAAGTCCAGGATCCGGGGTACAATAGATCCCACCAAGGTGAGGCTCCACGATGAGAGGAGATGGATAGGATGGCGACATTGGTGGGCACTGCGATGAACGACACTCTCGAAAGATTCATGCAGTTCTACGAGCCAGGAACGGCGAACGGGCTCACGCCGAGCGGAGAGCACCTGCTCATGATCGTCCTCACCGACCTGGACCCGGACAACCGAGGATCGAAAGCAAACTACCTTCTCGATGATGGGGCAGACCCGAAATGGTGTACCCAGTCAGGGCTGTGCCCACTCCACGTGCTCCTGGACAGGATCCCGGGGAACGTCCCGTGCCCCAGATCAGATGTGGCCCTGCTCACCAGGCTCCTCGATGGCGGGGCGGATATTAACGCGGTGGACAGGAAGTACGGAACACCCGTTCAGGTGCTGCTGGACCGGGCGATCAGATCGACTGAGGAGCATTTGGGGCCCGTTTACGAAGTGGTGTTTGGGCGTCCTGGCCTCGACTTGTTCCGGGTGGGCGCCTACAAGAAGTCGAGTTATCGAATTGCATGGCAGCGGAGAGAGAGACTCACCGAGTTCTGGGCGCGGATTGAACAATATGTTGCGGACCACGGTTTGGTGGTCCCGGACGGGGAGGTCGATTGATGGTGTACGTCGAGCTGATCAAGGACGCAGGGGCGTGCCTGGCGACGCGGAACGTCATGCAGCGGCGTGGCCGGGTGCGGTGGATGGTGCGTGAGCCGTCGAAGTCCCCTGTGGACAACGGGTGGCGTATCTTCTCGGTCATCGACACCGCCGAGTACCTCGCCGACGCGTCGAACTTCCAGATTGTGTCGTTCAACGAGGTCTGCACGATCGAGCCTGCCCTGATCGGGATCTACGACCTGCCTGTCGGGTCGGACCTCCAGATCGTCGACGAGGGCCACGGTATCCAGGTCGTGGAGACCCAGACCGGGCGAGTGCTGACCCTCGACGAGCTGTACGTCCCTGGCGAGCCAGTGCGTGACTGGGGCCCAGCAACCCCACGTCCTGCCGCGACATGACATGGCACCGGTGCCTCGGTCCATTATCGCGATGAAAGTTTCGTCGTGGTGACACGACCGGGACCGGTCCGCCCGAGTGTGCCCCGGCGGGGCGTACTGATGTGCCCGACCGCCCGGTCCGCACCAGTGGTGCTGGGCATCGGCTAGGCAGCCCGGATGGGTCGCGTGGCCACGCAGCTGAGCGCGGTGGCAACGGCCTGCCCGAAGACTCAGGCTGGGATGCACGGGGGCGTGGGGAGCCTGGCACGGCAGACCGGCACGGCATGCCAGCCGATGCAGAACGTGCGTCGGCTGCCGACGCCGCGGGTGAGGTCCACGGCACGCCCGAGGCCCAGGCGCCTCGGCGGCAGGGCGAGGCGGGTCACGTGGCCGCCGACGACCCGAAGGCCTTCCCGCGGCCGGTGGTCGACCCGGGCAGGGCCTTCCACGTCGACGACGTCGGTGTCACTGAGGTGTTCGCGGCCCGGACCGACCTGGCGCCGAACGCTGTGTACCACGTCAAAGGCCGCGGCGAGTTCTACACCGACGGCACAGGCAAGGTCACCCACGTCAAGACGACCTGGGCCACCGACCCCAAGCTGCCCAACCCTGACCTGATGGACCCGCAAGGTGGGGTGACCTACGTCGTCACTCCGCGGGTGACCAACCCGGTGCCAGGGCTGAACTACGACCAGGTGCTGGTGGTGAGCCCGGACCGGCTGACCGTGCAGTGGCACGCCGAGCACCTCGCACCGGGCGAGGCTCCGCGCAACACCACGCTGCAGAGCAGAGCCGGTGGGTCAGACTCGGCCTACGAAGGTGGTCACCTCGGTGCCTCCCAGCACGGC
>WRCL01000090.1 GCA_009783975.1 Micrococcales bacterium | reverse complement strand
GGCCTTTCTGCAGCTGTTCAGAGCCGAGGGTCGCCGAGATCTGGTCTTCGGACAGCTTTTTGAAGTTCACCGGCAGCGACCCGAAGTTCAGCTGCTGGGCGAGCATCGCAGCCGACGACCGGTCAAAGCTGCCAGAGATCTCTGCCCTGCCGTCAGGGATCTCGGCGTTGATCGACGGTGCCGAGACGACCAGGCCGTCCAGGACGATCCCGAACCGGTTCTGCGGGGACGGCAGAGGCAGCAGGCGTTTGCTCACCGCCGCGAACGCACGGGTCCCGTCGCGCCCGAACTCGAGGTTGACGACCCACCGGGTGCCGACCCCGCCGCCAGGCAGCGTCTCCAGCCCGGAACCGGCCTTGGAGATCTGCGACCCTTTGACCTCCACCGGGCCGAGGATGTACTTGCTCAGCGCACCTGTGGCTGCCAGGGTCTCCAGCTCGGCGGCCGACGCGTGCTTCGGTGGTGTGTCACAGGTGACGAACGCCTCGTCTGGTTTGCCGACGCGCCCACCAGCGAAGTTCTCTGGTTTCGTGCAGTCGAGCGCGTCAAACTCTTTGAGGACCTCCGCGGTGACGTAGTACGCGACGTCCGACGCCGACGACGGTTTGTCCGGACGTGCCGGGTCGTCAGTGGTCTCAGGTTCGGTGCCGGGCGCCTCGTCCCCGGTCTGCTCGCCGTCGTCGTCCGTGGGCTCGTCGCCAGGGTCCTCCTGCGAGGTGGGTGCAGGCAGCCCAGGGGCCACCTGGAGCACAGGGCGGAACTCCATCGACGCCGAACGGCTGACAAGCTCGAGGGTCTCGGGTTTACGTTCCCCGGGCAGGCCCACGACGATCATGTACCCGCCCTGGGAGGAGATCTCCGCCTCAGCGACACCGGAGGCGTCCACCCGCTGGCGGATGATGGCGATCGCCTGGTTGATCTCGTCAGACTTGATGTCCGTGCGGCACTTGACGTCCCCTTCGTCACCGTCTTCGATGACCTCGGTGTGCTCGGCGCCGTCGTCGAGGGGGACGGGGCACAAGATGAGCTCGGTGCCGCCTTCGAGGTCCAGGGCGAGCTTGGGGCGCCAGGTGCCGTCGTGCCAGACCGCGCCGAACGCGACGATGCCGAAAACTGCCACGATCGCAACACCGAGCAAGATCAGGGTGCGGACCGGGCTCTGCCGGCGAACAGGTGGTGCCACGGGTCGTCCTTGTGGGCGTCGGGGGTCCGGCGCAGGCCGGGCCGGTCAGGTGGTGGTCAGGGTTTGGGGTCCTCGGACCCGCCAGGGTCCAGGCTCGACACGTCGTCGGGCACCTCGAACTCGTCGATGTCCGGGTCAGCGTCCGGGTCGTCGTTGTCGGACCAGCCCCACGCGGGTGCGCCGGCTTCGGCGGCGGCCTCGGCAGCGGCGGGCTCGACGAGCACAGGCCCGACCTTGCGCAGGACTGCTGCGCGGGCCCAGCGCTGCTCGACCCCCGGTGAGGTCTCGAGCACGAGCACGTCGCCGTCAGCGCTGACGACGGTCGCGAACAACCCTGAACCGGTCATCACCTCGTCACCTGGTGCGAGGGTGTTGCGCATCTCGCCGACGGTGCGCTGCTTGCGGTGGTTGACGAACCACATCACTGCGAAGAGCACGACGATGAGGATGATGAACTCCATACCGTCACCGCCTTCTCATGGGGGCTGTGCGTGCCAATCCGGCCAATCCGGCGAACATGTGCGTCCTTACCTGTGGGGGCAACCGGGGCGAGTCTAGGCCCACCTGGTGCCCTGCCCAACATCGCAGCGCCCAGCCGGGTGTATCTCGCCCTGGCTCATTCGAACAAGGTCCCGGTCGCCGCCGGCGGAACCATCCCGAGGTGGGTCCACGCCTCGGCGGTGGCGACCCGTCCGCGGGGCGTGCGTGCGATGAACCCTTCGCGGACCAAGAACGGTTCGGCGACGGTCTCGACGGTCTCGGGCTCCTCCCCGACGCTGACCGCGAGGGTCGTCAGGCCGACCGGTCCCCCGGCGAACCGCCGGCACAACGCGTCGAGCACCGCACGGTCCAGCCGGTCCAGCCCGCGCACGTCGACCTCGTACACCTCCAGGGCGGCGCGGGCTGCAGTAAGCGAGCACGTCCCGTCCCCGCGCACCTGCGCCCAGTCACGCACCCGGCGCAGCAGCCGGTTCGCGATCCGTGGGGTGCCACGCGACCGGCTGGCGATCTCTGCGGCCGCGTCGTCGGCGAGCTGGACCCCCAGCAGCCCCGCCGAACGCACGAGGACCCGGACGAGCTCACCGACGTCGTAGAAGTCCAGGTGCGCGGTGAACCCGAACCGGTCACGCAACGGCGCAGGCAGCAGCCCCGACCGCGTCGTGGCCCCGACGACGGTGAACGGCGGCAAGGCCAGCGGGATCGCCGAGGCACCGGCGCCCTTGCCGACGACGACGTCGACGCGGAAGTCTTCCATCGCCACGTACAGCAGCTCTTCAGCGGCACGGGCCAGGCGGTGGATCTCGTCGATGAACAGCACCTCACCTTCGTCCAGGGACGACAGCACCGCGGCGAGGTCCCCCGCGTGCTGGATCGCAGGGCCGCTGGTCACCCGCAACGACGCCCCGAGCTCGGCGGCGACGATCATCGCCAAGGTCGTCTTGCCCAGGCCTGGTGGGCCGGCGAGCAGGACGTGGTCTGGTGCCCTGCCCCGGGCCCGCGCCGCGTCGAGGACCAACGACAGCTGGTCGCACACGACCCGCTGCCCGACGAACTCGGCAAGGTTGCGCGGCCGCAACGCGGCTTCTGCGGCTCGTTCTGCTGCGTCAGCGCCCGGGCGGACCAACGCGCTGGCCTGCGGCGACGACCCGGTGTCTGGTCCGTCGGGCCACGCCTCAGCCACGAGGACCACCCAAGGTCCGCAACGCGGCCCGCAGCACCCCAGAGACCTCGTCCGGCCCGACTGGGTCGGCCGAGCTGTCCACGACGGTGTCGACCGCCGCCGCCGCGGCGCGCTCTGGCCACCCCAGGCCGGTCAGGGCCTCGACCACCTGGCCGCGCAGGTCACCCGGTGCCGCAGCGCCTGCTCCCCCAGGTACCGCGGCTGGTGCCCCGAGCCGGTCCTTGAGCTCGAGGACGATGCGCTGGGCGGTCTTGCGTCCGACCCCTGGGACCCGTTGGAGCGCGGCGAGGTCGTCTGCGGCGACGGCCCGGCGCAACTCGTCCGGGGTGTGGACCGCGAGCATCGCCAGGGCCAGACGCGGCCCGATCCCGGTGACGGTCTGCACCGTGTCGAACACGTCACGTTCATCGGTGTCAGCGAACCCGAACAACGTCAGCGCGTCCTCGCGGACGAGCAAAGACGTCGCCAGGCGCCCCGTCGACCCGACCCGCAGCCCCGCGAGCGTGGCCGGGGTCGCGCAGACCGCGAGCCCGACCCCGCCGACCTCGACCACAGCCGAGTCCAGCCCGACCCACAGCACCTGCCCACACACCGACGCGATCACCGACGAGCTCCTCTCTTCGTGCGCGGCCCCACTGTCTCACGCGACGAACACGTGTACGTCCGACACGCCGGGCACGTCCCGCGCCGCACGTCGTATGTTTGCGACGATAACCGGTGTGCGCGTCCTTGGTGTCGACCCTGGCCTGACCCGTTGCGGCCTGGGCGTCGTCGACTCGGCGGCCGGCCGCCAGGTCCGTCTCGTCGCGGTCGGTGTCGCCCGCTCTGACCCCGCCACGAGCACCGACCAACGCCTGCTCGTCATCGCCGAGACCCTCGACCAGTGGCTCGAGCAGCACGCCCCCGACACCGTCGCCGTCGAACGCGTCTTCGCCCAGCACAACGTCGCCACCGTCATGGGCACCGCCCAGGTCGCCGGTGTCGCGATGCTCGCCGCCGCCCGCCACCGCATCCCCGTGGCCCTCCACACCCCCTCAGAGGTCAAAGCCGCCGTCACCGGCTCAGGCTCGGCCGGCAAGGCCCAGGTCCAGACGATGGTCACCCGCTTGCTCGACCTCCCGGCCCGTCCCCGTCCCGCCGACGCCGCCGACGCCCTCGCCCTTGCCATCTGCCACCTGTGGCGCCCCGCCGGCGCCCTCGGCCCACCCCAGCGCGAACCCGGCGCCCTCACCCCCGCCCAACGCACCTGGGCCGCCGCCGAACAAGCCGCCCGCCGCAGATGACCCACCTCGGGCCCAGACACGTCCTGGCCTGACGACACCAGCCTCGCCGCACCCCTCATCGACACCTCACGGATCCTGGGCCACAAACAGCTCACCGACCTGCACCTGGTCAACCTCGCCGCCCGCAACGCCGGCGTCCTGGTCACCTTCGACACCAGACTCACCTGCGCCCTGGCCCCCAAAGACCGCCACCACGTCCACGTCCTGCACACCTGACCGTCGCGCAGACCAAGACACAAGAACCGTTCCCCCTGACATCCCTGCATCCCACAGTCCTGACCAGGCAAGACACGGGAACCGTCCCCATTGTCTCCACATTGTCTCCATTGTCTCCCGGCAATGTCCGGCGCAGCCGGACGAGCCGAGCCAAGACCCCCACCCCCGGTGCGGCAACCACCCCCGACCCGCGGACCCAGCCACACCCCCGCAGACCCAGCCACAGTCACCCCGGGGACCCAGCCCAAACCTCAGCAAAGCCCAAGTCAGTCCTCGTCCTCCAGCTGTGCCAGGACAGCGTCAGAGGCTGTGAAGTTCGCGTAGACGTTCTGGACATCGTCGGAGTCTTCGAGGGCGTCGACGAGGCGCACGACCTTGCGGGCGCCGTCGACGTCCACCTCGATCTCGGTGGCCGGGTAGAACACGACGTCGGCCGAGTCGTACTCGATACCGGCGTCTTGCAGGGCCTGGCGGACCGGGACGAGGTCGGTCGCCTCGGTGAGGACTTCGAACGCCTCGCCAGAGTCGGTGATCTCTTCGGCACCTGCGTCGAGGACGGCGAGCATGACGTCGTCCTCGGTGGTGCCCTGCTTGGGCACGACGACGACGCCCTTGCGGGAGAACAGGTACGCGACGGACCCGGGGTCGGCCATGGCCCCGCCGTTGCGGGTGAACGCGACGCGCACGTCGGACGCGGCGCGGTTGCGGTTGTCGGTGAGGCACTCGACGAGGACGGCGACACCGCCGGGTGCGTACCCCTCGTAGAGGATCGACTGGTATTCGGCTCCGCCTGCCTCAGCACCAGAACCGCGTTTGACCGCGCGGTCGATGTTGTCGGCGGGCACCGAGGACTTGCGGGCCTTCTGGATGGCGTCGTACAACGTCGGGTTCCCCGCAGGGTCAGGGCCCCCGGTGCGGGCAGCGACCTCGATGTTCTTGATCAGTTTTGCGAAGAGTTTGCCGCGCTTTGCGTCGACAAGGGCTTTTTTATCCTTCGTCGTGGCCCACTTGGAGTGACCGGACATCGGGTGCTGCTCCCGTCTGGATGTTCGTCTACCGGTTGCCGCGGACGATGTCCACGAACAGGCGGTGCACACGGTCGTCGCCGGAGACCTCCGGGTGGAAGGCGGTGACCAGCAGCGCCTCTTGGCGCACCGCCACGATCCTACCGGCGGCTGGCCCGTCCTCCACGCGGGCCAGCACCGTGGCGCGCGGCCCGGTGCGCTCAACCCACGGCGCACGGATGAACACAGCGTGGATGCGCTGGTCACCGGGCCCGGTGACCTGGTCGACGTGCAGGTCGGTCTCGAAGGAGTCGACCTGGCGCCCGAACGCGTTGCGCCGCACGGCGACGTCGAGACCACCGAGGGTCTGCTGGTCGGCGGGCGCGTCGAGCAGCCGGTCGGCCAGCAGGACCATCCCTGCGCACGAGCCGAAGGCCGGCAGGCCTGCGCGCAGCTGTTCGCGCAGGGGATGAAAAAGCCCGAACACGTGCAAGAGCTTTCCGATCGTCGTCGACTCCCCGCCGGGCAGGACGATCCCGTCAAGACCGACGAGCTCTGCGGGGCGTCGGACCGGTATTGTCGTCGCCCCTGCTGACTGCAGGGCCGCACAGTGCTCGGGGACGTCTCCTTGGAGGGCGAGGACGCCGACGACGGGTTTCACCGGGCCAGTGTTTCACCCATCCGGACCTGTGCACGAACGCCGCGAGCCAGACGGTATCGCTCACATGAGGCACACCGGTGCAAAACACGCGAATGATCCGCCCAATCTGGGTATGGTTGTCGTGTGACGATCGAATGGACCGCTGCGATGGCAGCCGAGCTCGGGCTGCTCTCCGAAGACGTGACGCTGACCGCTGATGTGCTCGGGCAGGTGCACGACGGGTTGTCCGACGCCTGCACCCCCGAGATGAGCCCCGAGACGGCGCCGCGGTCGTTGTACGCGCTGCCGTCACGTCCACGTCGCGACTGAGCCGTCACTCGCGGCCGGTCTCGTCGAGGTGGCGTGTGACACCGTCCCACCCGCCGAGCAGACCACTGACGAGCCCGACCAGCCCCAGCGGGTACACAGCGACGTCGAGCCCGGCGACCTGGTCGAGGGTGAACCACCGCAGCTCGTCGAGCACGAGGCTCTCCAAGCGGGTCCACCCTGAGCTCGTCAACCTCGTGCCCCGGCCGACCCTGGCGTAGAACAGCTCTTCGTCCTGGCGGAAGCGCCCCGCGGCGAGGTCGAACACAACAGACCGGGTGAACACCGGCCCGACGAGCGCCTCGGCAGCCAGCTCGATCCCGGTCTCTTCGCGCAGCTCGCGCAGCGCCGCCTGGCGAGGGGTCTCACCGTCGGCCAGACCACCGCCGACGGTGAACCACCACTGGTGGGCGGGGTCGTCGTGGTCGTGGCCGTGGACGAGCAGCACCTTGTCGTCAGGGTCGAGCAGGATCACCCGTGCAGCAGCGCGGAACCGGGTCCCGTCTGCGGCCAGGCACCACTCAGCCAGGCCGTCGACGCTCACCAGCCCCGTTCGGCGAGGCGGTGCGGGGCGGGGACGTCTTCGACGTTGATCCCGACCATCGCCTCACCCAGCCCGCGCGAGACCTGGGCGATGACGTC
>WRCL01000089.1 GCA_009783975.1 Micrococcales bacterium | reverse complement strand
GGCCTCGTCGGGGGCGTCGATGACGATCCGGCCCACCCCGGCGTCCAGTGCCCGGGCGATCTCCGCGTCGGACTTGTTGTTGCCGTGCAGGCCGATCCGCGCGGGGGGGACCCCAGCGAACAACGCCACTCCCAGCTCACCACCGGTGGCTGTGTCCACGGCCAGGCCCTCGTCGTGCACCCACTGGGCCACGGCGACGCAGATGAACGCCTTCGCGGCGTAGTACAGGTCCACCTGCGCACCAAGCTGGGCGAACGCAGCGGTGAACGCGGTGCGCAGCCCCCGGGCCCGGGCCCGCAGGTCGACCTCGTCGAGCACGTACGCCGGGGTCCCGTGCGACTGGGCCAGGCGTCGCACGTCCACCCCGCCGACGACCAACGCCCCGTCGGGGCCCCGCCGGACTGTTGCCGACCACGGCGGTCCCATGACCTGCCCGGTCGGCTCACTGGTCATCTCGTTCACATCCGCTCCAGGGGGGTGACGCCGAGCAGGCCCAGGGCGTTGGCGAGCACCTGGCGCACCGCGTCGTTCATCCACAACCGGGTGCGGTGCACGTCGGTGACCGGGTCGTCGTCTTTGGGGATGACCCACAGGTGCGAGCTGTCGGAGAGCTTGAAGTCGTACCACTTGTGGTACGCCCCGGCGACGGCTTCGGCGTAGCGGGCGACCCGGTGCGGTTCACGGAGCGTCGCGGCCTGCTCGACCACCCGCGGGAAGTCGGCGAGCAGGCCCAGCACAGCGTTCTCCGTGCGGTGGGCGAGCAGCCCCGCGTCGAACCCGTCGTCGCGGCGCACCCCAGCCTCGGCGGCGTTGCGGTCCACTGAGCAGGTGCGGGCGTGGGCGTACTGGACCTTGTACACCGGGTTGTCGTTGGCGGCTTTGACCAGCAGGTCCAGGTCGAGGTCGATCGAGGTGTCGTACGACGAGCGCGCGAGGGCGTACCGGGCGGCGTCGACCCCGACGGCGTCGACGAGGTCGTCGAGGGTGACGACGTTCCCGGCGCGTTTGCCCATACGCACCGGTTCGCCGTCCTTGAGCAGGTTGACCAGCTGGCCGATGAGGATCTCCAGGTGGACGTGGGGGGTGTCGCCGAACGCGGCGCACACAGCCATGAGGCGGCCGACGTACCCGTGGTGGTCGGCGCCGAGCATGAGCACGACACGGTCGAAACCGCGTTCGCGTTTGTCCAGGTAGTAGGCGATGTCACCGGCGATGTACGCGGCGTTGCCGTCGGACTTGACCACGACGCGGTCTTTGTCGTCGCCGAAGGTCGTCGTGCGCAGCCAGGTCGCCCCGTCGGCCTGGTAGATGTGCCCGGCCTCGCGCAGGCGGGCCACGGCACGCTCGACGGCGCCGCAGGTGTGCAAGGACTCTTCGTGGAAGTACACGTCGAAGTCGACGCCGAAACCGTGCAGGCAGGTCTTGATCTCGTCGAACATCAGCGGGACACCGCGGGAGGCGAACACCTCCAGCCCCGGCGCGTCGCATGTGTCGCACTGGTCGCACGTGCCGTGCTCGGCGCAGGTCTGGCACCCCTGGCAGGTGGGCCGTGCCGCCGGGTCAGGTCCGCCGGCGGCGGTGACGTCGGCGACGACGCGGTTGGCGATCTCGATGACATACTGCCCGTGGTACCCGTCCTCGGGCGGTTCTTCGCCGCGGGCACGGGCGAGCAGAGACCTGGCGAACTTGTCGATCTGGGTGCCGTGGTCGTTGAAGTAGTACTCGCGCGTCACGTCCGCCCCCGCGGCGGCCATGACCCGGGCCAGCGAGTCGCCGACCGCTGCCCAGCGGGCCCCGCCGATGTGCAGCGGACCGGTCGGGTTCGCCGAGACGAACTCCAGGTTCACCCGCAGGCCGGCCAGGGCGTCGCCGTTGCCGTACCTGTGGCCAGCCTCGACGACCGTCCGGGCGAGCTCTCCGGCGGCGGCGGCTTCCAGCCGGATGTTGACGAACCCCGGTCCGGCAACGTCGGCTGACCCAACCCCTGCCACGACCCCGAGTCGCTCGACCAGCTCAACGGCCAGGGCCCGCGGGTTGGTGCCAGCCACCTTCGCCAGCTGCAGCGCGACGTTCGTCGCCCAGTCGCCGTGCTCACGTGACCGCGGTCGTTCCAGGTGCACCGGGTCAGGTATGTCGTGCGTGGTCAGAGCCACGGAACCGGTTGCGGCGATGTCGAGCAGCGCGGCGCGCACGGCCGCGGCAAGCTGGTCGGGAGTCACGGCGCAAGCCTACCGAGAACGGCGTGCCACGCCGGACCAGCCCCATCCTTGGGCCAAACGTGCAAGACTCTGGTCATGCTGGAACAAAGGTGTTGCAGATGAGCCGCCGGCTTGGCCTGATTGATCACGCCGTCGATGCCCTCAGGGCCCGTATCCTGTCTGGTGAGTGGCCGGTCGGGACCCGTATACCAACTGAACCGGTCCTCGCCGAGATGCTCGGCGTGGGTCGCAACACGGTGCGAGAAGCCGTACATGCCCTGGTGCACTCGGGCCTTGTCGAACGCCGGCAAGGCTCAGGCACCTACGTCGTGGGTACCTCCGAGCTGGCTGTGACCATCAGCCGGGAGGTCGCCGGGGCAAGCCGGTCTGATGTGGTCGAAGTCCGCCGCGCGCTGGAGGTCGAGGGCGCCCGCCTGGCCGCCGCGCGGTGCACGACTGACGCCGTCGCCGAGATCCACCGAGCCCACGACGCGCGCCAGAGCGCCTACTCCGACGGTGACGAAGACCAGATGGTCGCCGCGGACCTGGAGCTTCACCGCGCCGTCGTCCGGGCCTCGGGCAACCCGCTGCTGGTCGACCTGTACGAGAACCTCATCGACGCGGTTCGCGACAACGTCGGCCCGAGCGCAGTTGCCGACGACGACGACAACCACAGCTCGTACGACGCGCTCGTCGCCGCGATCGTCGCACGAGACCCGGCCGCCGCCGGCCGCGAGACTGCGTACTACCTCACGGCGCTGCTCGACTGACAACGGCGTCTTGTCGGCAAGCCCAGGTGTTTCTCACCGTGCACCACACCGGCGTTTGGCGCGCCCGCGCACCGTGCGTCGTGGGTCCAGGCTCGGTGAGCCCTGGTGCACCGCCAGCTCGCGCCATGCGTCCCTGGCGGCGTCGTCAGTTGTGCCAGCGGTCGAGCCGCGCCTTCGCCTGCCTTGCTGTGCGCCGTACCTGACGCTGCTGCTTCCCGACGGTTTTGGGTGCACCAGGGCACTAGGATGCAAAGGTGGCACGGTTCACCAGTGAGTTCCCGGTCTTCTACCTCACCGTTGACGTGGTGTTGTTCGCGATGGGCGACACCGGGCTGCAGGTGCTGGTCGTCGAACGCGGGGAGCAACCGTTCGCCGGGCAGGCCGCGCTGCCCGGGGGGTTCGTCCTGCCTGACGAAGAGTTTGAGGACGCCGCCCGCCGCGAGCTGGTCGAAGAGACAGGGATCAGCGCCGACGGCCTCGTCCTGCAACAGCTGCGGACCTTCGGCGCCCCTGGTCGCGACCCGCGCCCGCACCGCGTCGTGTCCGTCGCGCACCTGGCGGTCACCGCCCACACCGACACGTGCCCGCGCGGCGGCACCGACGCAGCGGCACGTTGGGCACACGTGGACGAGGTCGCCGGGACGTTGGCCTTCGACCACGACGAGATCTTGGCCACAGCCCGCGAACGCATCGCCTCCAAGCTGGAGTACACCGCCCTGGGCGCCTCGTTCTTGCCGCCGGAGTTCACCCTCTCGCAGCTGCGCGGGGTGTACGAGGCCGCCTGGGGCCTGACCATCGACCCAGGCAACTTCCAGCGCAAGCTGCGCACGTGCACCGACTTCGTCACCCCTACCAACAGGACCGTCATCCCCCCCAGCGGCCGCGGCCGCCCCGCCCAGCTGTTCCGCCGCGTCGCCGACCCGTTCGCCCTCCTGGCCTCCCCCATCATCCGCTCCGGCATGTGAGGGACGACGCGGCCGGGCAGCGACGTGTCTGGCGAACGGTCTGCGGATGGCCGCCACACTTGGGCACGTGACGTATGGATCATATGTATGCACCAGGCTCGTCCATGCCACTGGCTTCTTTGGAAACACCCAGGTCAGCCAGGATTTTGTCTGTGCGCCTGACAGGATTCGAACCTGCGACCTGCTGCTCCGGAGGCAGCCACTCTATCCACTGAGCTACAGGCGCGTGGTTGACGAGCGTACCAGCATCCGGTGGCGGGCTGTCGAACGGATTGGGGTCCTGCGCGCCGGTCCGAAGACCGCAAAAAGGAGCGCTGGGCGCGGGCGGGGCAGGTAGCCTGCCGACGTGCCACGCAACGTGTGGGTGCTCAGCGCCATCTCGCTCGTCGTTGCCGTGGGGTTCGGGGTGGTGGTGCCGGTGCTGCCAGTGTTCGCTGCGACGTTCGGGGCCAACGAGCTCGCGGCAGGCGCTGTGGTCGCGGCGTTCGCGTTGATGCGTCTGGTGGCAGCACCGCTGGTCGGGCGGGCCGACGACCGGTTCGGGCACAAGGCGGTGCTCATCACCGGGTTGGTCGTCGTCGGGGTGTCCAGCGCCTTGACGGGCACGGCGCAGGGGTACGCCCAGCTCGTCGTGCTGCGCGGGCTGGGCGGGCTGGGCTCGGCGATGTTCTCCGTTGCGGGGATGACGGTGCTGCTGGCCTCGGTCGACGCCACCCACCGCGGCCGGGCCGCCGGGATGTACCACGGAGGGTTCCTCATCGGCGCGATGGCCGGGCCGGCGGTGGGGGGTCTGCTCGCGGGGGTCTCGTTGCGGGCGCCGTTCTTCTTCTACGCCGGGACCCTCGCGGCGGCGGCCCTGTGCGCGCTCGGCCTCACACCCGTGGGTGCTGGACCGACGAAAGACGCCCCGACCCTGCCTCTGCGGACCGTCGCCCGCGACCCGCGCTTCCAGGCCGCGTGCTTGTCGCACCTGAGCTTTGGGTGGAACTCCAACGGCACCCGGATGACGCTGGTCCCGCTGTTCGTCGCCGGGTTCCTCGCCGACGACCCGGTGCAGGCCGCCCTGGTCGCCGGGGTCGTCATGGCCGTGGCCGCCGGGGTGCAGATGGTCCTCACCCTGCCCGGCGGGGCCCTGGTCGACCGGGTCGGGCGCCGCACCCCCATGGTCGTCGGCAGCGTCGTGCTCGCGGTGGCCCTGGCCGCGATCCCCTGGTCCCCCAGCGCCGTCGTCCTCGCGGTCGTCCTGAGCCTCTACGCCGCAGGCTCAGCCCTCGTCGGTCCAGCCCAGTCCGCCGCCATCGGTGACACCCACGGCGGCGACCGCGCCATCGCCGCGTTCACCATGGCCGGCGACGTCGGCTCCATCGCCGGCCCCCTGGCCGCCGGGGCCCTGGCCAGCACAGTGGGCTACCCCACCGCCTTCGCCCTGGGCGCCGTGCTGTGGCTTGCCTCAGCAGCCGCCGGCACCCGGATGCCCCGCACCACGGCCTGACTGACCCGCTCTTTCGCGAGGGACGAACTTCGGGGTGAGGGACGAACATATATGTTCGTCCCTCACCCAGAATGACACTCTCGCAGCTGCGGCATGGGTTGGGCCAGACACGGGCCAGTCAGCGGGCCTGCACGATCGCGGTGACCTCGTCGGGCGTGATACCGAAGATGTCCGCGACCTGCTCGACGGGCATGCTCTGGGCCACGGTCGAGATCGCCTCGTGGCGGCCTTGTTCTCGGGCGTGGGATTCGAGGGTGGCCTGGTCGCACAGGTACCTTTGGTGGGCCCTGGCGGCGTGGCGGCGGGCCTCGTCGGCGGAGAACTCCTTGACGAGGTCAGCGGCCTCGCGCAGGTCTGGGTTGCTGCGCACTGCCATGTCGATCTCCTCCTCCGTCTCCGCGGCGATGAGCCGCAGCCAGTCCCACAGGTCAGTGCCGTCGTCGTGGCGCAGCTTGGGCAGCTCCAGCGTACGGAGCTCCCTGAGCGTTGTGAAGCGGATGTCGTGGTCGCGGTCGTAGTCGCAGAACCGGTGGCTGTAGTGGTCGTCTTCGCCGATCAGGACGAACGTGCAGATCACGAGTGTGATCACGGGGCACAGCTTGTCGTAGGGGTCACCAGGGTTGAGCTGGTCGGCCAGCTGTGTGGAGTTGGTGAACGTGAACCGTGCCCGCACGGTGGAGTCCTTGCGGGTCTGGACCTCGACGTTGATGCGCCGCCCAGGGGCGTCACTGCGTGCAGCGGGAGCAGGTGCCGAACAGCTCGAGGGTGTGGGTGACGTCGGTGTAGCCGTGGTCGGTGGCGATGGTGCGGACGAGGGACTCCAGGGCGGGGCCGGTGACCTCGACGGTGGCCCCGCACCGGCGGCAGACCAGGTGGTGGTGGTGCTGGCGTTCGCAGCGGCGGTACAGCCACTGGCCAGAGTCGGTGCGCAGGGCGTCGAGCTCGTCGGCGTCGGCCATGGCGCCAAGGGTCCGGTAGACGGTGGCCAGGCCCACGTGGGTTCCACGGTCGGCGAGCAGGGCGTGCAGCTGCTGGGCGGAACGGAACTCGTCGATCTCGTCGAGCAGGGCGGCGATGGCGGTGCGCTGGCGGGTGGTGCGCTGGCCGATCACGTCGTCTCCTGTGCTACCAAGAACCGTTCTCAGCAGCAAGGGTAGTTGAGAAACGGTTCGACGCCAACGGTAATGAGAACTAGTCTCTTTAGCGGACCTCCCCGACGAGCCCGGAGCACCTGTGAACCGTCTTGCCATCGCGGCTGCGCTTCTGCTGTGCGTGCGGGTGCTCACCGGGTGCGGCTCGTCGCCCGACGACGAGCACCTGAGCATCGTCACCTCGACCAACGTGTGGGCAGATGTGGCCGCCCAGGTCGGCGGCGACCTCGTCGAGGTGACGTCGATCATCGGCAGCTCCGGCGACCCGCACTCGTTCGACGCTTCGGCGCGCGTCCAGCTGACGTTGTCCAAAGCAGACCTCGTCATCGTCAACGGCGGCGGGTACGACGACTTCGCGACAACCCTGCTCGACGGCCTGACGACCCCACCACCTGCGGTCACGGCGGTCACGGTCTTCACCGAGCTGCACGGGGCTGACGACAACGAGCACGTGTGGTACG
>WRCL01000088.1 GCA_009783975.1 Micrococcales bacterium | reverse complement strand
TGGCAACTACGGCGTGTGGTTGGGGCGCAAGAATGCGGAAGGCCCGGGGCTCGAGTTCATAGCCGACGCGAACCGCGTCCTCACGGTGGTCGCCAGCCGACCGGTGGTTCTAGCCATCGAGATCGACCCGCCGGCCACGGATTCCCCGAGGGGTCTGACCATCACTGTGCTACCCGGCTGACACCACGTCGAAACGCTGGTACCTGGTGGTCATGCCGCCCGTCCAGCTGTGCCCTCTAGGATCGGGGTATGCGTCTGCTGTTTGCTGGGTCGCCTGCGCCTGCCGTCACTGCCCTGGAAGCTCTGCTCGCCTCGCGGCACGAGGTTGTCGCTGTGCTCACCAGGCCAGACGCGCCAGCCGGCCGCGGGCGGGGCACCAAGCCCAGCGCGGTCGGCGCTGCGGCACGTGAGGCTGGGCTGGAGGTGCTCACACCCCGGCGTCCGTCGGAGCCGGAGTTTGGCGCACGCCTGGCCGAGCTCGCCGTCGACGCGGCCCCGGTCGTCGCATACGGCGCGTTGCTGCCTGCGTCGGTGCTGGACGTGCCGCGGTTCGGGTGGGTCAACCTGCACTTTTCGGTGCTGCCTGCATGGAGGGGTGCCGCACCGGTGCAGCACGCGTTGCTCGCTGGCGACGAGGTCACCGGCGCCACGACGTTCGGCGTCGACGAAGGGATGGACACCGGCCCGACGTTCGGCCTGGTCACCGAGACGATCCGTCCCACCGACACCGCCGGGGACCTGCTGGCACGCCTGGCGGTCACCGGGGCCGAGCTGCTCGTGCGCACCCTCGACGGGATCGAGGACGGGGTCCTGGTGCCCGTGGCGCAACCGGCCGACGGGGTCAGCCACGCGCCGAAGATCACCACCGACGACACCCGCGTCCGCTGGGAGCACCCCGCGGTGGCGGTGGACCGCCGGATCCGGGCGTGCACCCCGTCCTCGGGCTCGTGGGCACGTGCGCGGGCCGACCAGCGTCCGACAACGATGGGCCGGGCCAGCCTCAACCCGATCCTCACCGACCCCGGACCTGGGGCGTGGACGACCTTGGCAGGTGCACGGCTTGGCTTGGGTCCGGTCGTCGTCGTCCCCGACGCGACGCACGACGTCGACGGCCATCGCGTCGTCGACGGCTGGGACCAGCTCGTTCCCGGGCAGGTGCTGGTCCGTCGCCGGGAGGTGCTGGTCGGCACAGCGACCGACCCGGTGCGGTTGAGCACCGTCGTGCCTGCCGGTCGCAAACCCATGCTCGCCCCGGACTGGGCACGCGGCGCCCGGCTCGGACCAGACACGGTGCTTGGTGACGCCGACGGTGCGGTCCAGTGACCGACCACCGCCACGACCATGGTCAGCCGTCCGACGCCAGCCGTGACGACGTGCCGGGTGCGAACCAGCCCCGAGGCTCCACAGACCGCCACGATGCCGACGGACGTCAGCGTGGGCACGCCAACCAGCCTCACCGGGTGCCCAGCAGCGAACGTGACCGTCGTGACGCCCACGGCCACCAGCGCGGGGCGGCACGGTCGGCTGGCCGCACCCAGCGCAGCGCCCAGGCTCCCTCGGCCCGGGCACGCAGCGGTGACCCCGCACGACGAGCCGCGTTGCGGGTGCTGCGCGAGGTCGCCGAGGCCGACGCCTACGCGAACCTCGTCGCCCCGAAGGTGCTCGCCGAGCACCGCCTGCACGGGCGCGACGCAGGGTTCGCCACCGAGCTGGCCTACGGGACGCTGCGGTTGCGCGGCCGGTACGACGCGGTGCTCGCCCTGGTCGTCGACCGGGACCTGGACCGGCTGGACCCCCCGGTGCTCGACGTGCTGCGCCTGGGTGCGCACCAGCTGTTCGCGATGCGGGTGCCCACGCACGCCGCGGTCTCGGCAACAGTGGCGCTGGCCCGTGAGCAGGTCGGCACCGGACCGGGCCAGCTGGTCAACGCCGTCTTGCGCACCCTGGCGGCGCAGCCGCTGGACACCTGGCTCGACCGCGCCGAGGCTTCCGCCGGCGACGACCCCGACGCCCGCCTCGCCGCACGCTGGAGCCACCCGGCCTGGATCGTCCGGGCGCTGCGCCAGGCGCTGGTCACCCACGGCCGTCGCCCTGACGAGCTCGTCGACCTGCTTGCCGCGAACAACGACCCGCCGCCGGTCACCCTCACGGCCCGCCCCGGCCTCATCACCACCGCCGACCTCGCCGAGCAGGTCTCAGGGACCCCCGGGACCCTTGCACCCACGGCGGTCGTGCTCGGCGGCGGAGACCCGGGACGCTGCGAGGCCGTGCGCGACGGGGCAGCCGGCGTGCAGGACGAAGGCTCCCAGCTCGTCGCCCTCGCCCTGGCCGCCGCGGCGCTCGACGGACCCGACAAGACCTGGCTGGACATGTGCGCCGGCCCTGGCGGCAAAGCTGCCCTGCTCGGGGCCGTCGGCGCCTCCCGCGGTGCCCACCTGGTCGCCAACGAACCGGCGCCCCACCGCGTCCGCCTCGTCACCACAGCAGTGACCGCGCTGACCAACGTCGAGGTCCGCACCGGCGACGGGCGCGAGACCGGCACCACCGAACCAGGGATGTACGACCGTGTTCTCGTCGACGCCCCCTGTACTGGGCTGGGTGCCCTGCGCCGACGTCCCGAGTCACGCTGGCGCCGCACCCCAGCCGACCTGCCACCGCTCGGCAACCTCCAGCGTGAGCTGCTCGCCTCGGCCCTGGGTGCCGTCCGCGTCGGTGGCGTCGTGGCATATGTCACTTGTTCCCCACACCTGGCCGAGACGTCCCTGGTCGTCAACGACGCGCTGCGCGCGGCGACCCGCGCTGGCCTCGGTGCCCAGGTCATCGACGCTGCCCCCGTCCTGCACGAGGTCTGCGGCGCTGGTCATCCCGACGCGGTCACCGGTTCTGGCACCGTCCAGCTCTGGCCGCACATCCACGGCACCGACGCGATGTTCCTCGCCTTGGTGCGCCGCACCGCCTGACCTGGCTGACGCTCACCGCTCCCGAGCGAGATTTGGATCTTTCGACACATGTCGATAGGGTCGTGCACGCAGGCCAGAGGGATGCAGCGCAGGACAAATCCGGCGCACACGTGTTGTCTGAAGCAGGCAGCGAGAGGGGATTGGACCATGAGAATGCCCAGAAGCATCGTGCTGGCCGCCGCGGCGGGGCTGGTGCTGGGTCTGGCGGGTTGCACGTCGGACGGTTCGGCGCCGGACGAGCGATCCACAGGGGTCGACTTCGAGAACAAGACCGAGGAGACGACGGTGCCCTTGCCGTCCTGGGTGGACGCAACCGGACCCCTGGTGATGAAGACCTATTACCACGAGGAGCTCGATATCCATTTCGACTACCCAGCCACAGCGGACCTCGTCATGAAGTGCAAGCCGTCGCGCTCGTACGGATTGTGCACATATGTCACTCCGGAGGGGACAGAGTATTATGACGAGAATATCACGCTCATATTTGATGTGTACCCCCAGCCCTCTTTTCCGCCTCCCTGCTCGACAGACTACATAACCTGGGAAATTCTCGCCCACGTCCCAGGGTTTCAGGGGTACGACAACGAAGGAACACCGCGTGAGGTTGTGGTGGCCCAGCCCGTTGGCTGGGAACGGGAGGTCGGGGTCAATCTCATGACGGCAGGTCCCGACGGCACTGTCATGTGTTATGCGACATTCTTGCCTCCCGAGACATCAGAACCGACGCTATTTTCCGCCAGGCTCTTGGTGTTACCCAACGCCCATCCCACAGCCGCAGACCGCGAATGGGCCACCGCTGTGATCTCCTCTCTGGCCAGCGGCAAGCCGTAAACGTGCTCGCCGCGACCGCTGCAGCCGCACGGTAGGCTTCGGGGCTATGCCGGTGCAGATCAACCCATCCATCTTGTCCGCCGACGCTGCGAACTACGCTGATGAGCTGGCGCGGATCGCCACAGCCGACGCGGCCCACGTCGACGTCATGGACGGGCACTTCGTGCCGAACCTCACGTTGGGGTTGCCGTTGGTGGCGCGGTTGGCGCAGGTCTCGCCGATCCCGTTGGACGTGCACCTGATGATCGACGACGCCGACCGGTGGGCGCCGCAGTACGCCGAGGCGGGGGCTGCGTCGGTGACGTTCCACGCCGAGGCGACGCAGGCGCCGGTGCGCCTGGCACGTGAGCTGCGGGCCGGGGGAGTGCGCGCGGCAGTGGCGGTGCGCCCGGCGACCGGTGTCGAACCGCTGCTGGACCTGCTCGGGGAGTTCGACATGGTGCTCGTCATGACCGTCGAACCAGGGTTCGGTGGGCAGTCGTTCATCGAAGGGACGCTGGCGAAAGTCTCACGGCTGCGCCAGGCGATCGGGCCTGCCGGCCCCGGGTCGGTCAAGGTCCAGGTCGACGGTGGGGTCTGCCGCACGACGATCGCCCGGATCGCCCGCGCCGGTGCTGACGTGTTCGTCGCCGGGTCTGCGGTGTACGGGTCGCCCGACCCTGCCGCGGAGATCGCGGCGTTGCGCCTGCTGGCTGACGCTCCGTACGAGGCGTAGCCGTCTCACCCGCCCCGCGGCGAGCAGCGCGGGGCGCACGTGGCACAATGATCGCCACAACGTTCTCCGGGGTCGGTGAAAGTCCGAACCGGCGGTGACAGTCCGCGACCCGTTAGCGCCACCTGTGAAGGCATGGCGGTGCGAGCGGTTGACCTGGTGGAACTCCAGGACCGACGGTGAGAGTCCGGATGGGAGGAGACGTGGGCCCGGGCGTGCCCGGGCCTGTGGGCGTGCGCCCGCACCTCCCGTCGCCGACCCCCCGGGACCTGACCGGGGAGGTGGTATGACGCACACGCACAGCCCCGACGCGACGTCCCCGGCCACCGGCACCGAGCTCGCCGCGATGCGCCACGCCTTCACGCTCGCCGGGCGCGGCCCAGCCCACGGCCCCAACCCCCGCGTCGCCGCCGTGCTCCTGAGCCCCGACGGCGCACGGCTGGGCGAAGGCTGGCACATGGGCGCCGGCACACCCCACGCCGAGGTTGCGGCACTGGCTGACGCGACCGCCGCCGGCCACGACCCTCGCGGGGCGACCCTCGTCGTCACCCTCGAACCGTGCGCCCACACCGGGCAGACCGGTCCGTGCACCCAGGTGCTGCTCGACGCCGGTGTCGCCCGTGTCGTGTTCGCCATCACCGACCCGAACCCGGTCGCCTGCGACGGGGCCGCGTCGCTGGCCGCAGCCGGGGTCGACGTCGTCGGCCCAGTGCTCGCCGACGAGGCGCGCGCCGTGCTGGGACCGTGGTGGTCGGCGGTGTCCCAGGGCCGCCCGTTCGTCACCGTCAAGGTCGCCACAACCCTGGATGGACGTGTGGCCGCCGCTGACGGGACCAGCCGCTGGATCAGCTCGCCGGCCTCGCGCGTCCATGCGCACGGCGTGCGGGCCCAGGTCGACGCCATCGCCGTGGGGACCGGCACGATGCTCGTCGACAACCCCGCCCTGACCGCCCGCACTGACGAGGGCCTGGCCGCTCACCAGCCGTTGCGCGTCGTCGTCGGGCACCGTGACGTGCCACCTGGGGCTGCCTTGCGCGGCCCTGGTGGGACGCTGGTCCAGGTCCGCAGCCACGACCCCGCGGACGTGCTCGCCGCGTTGCCCGGGGTCCGCCACCTGCTCGTCGAAGGCGGGCCGAGGCTCACCGCAGCGTTCGTGCGGGCCGGGCTGGTCGACCAGGTCCACGCCTATGTCGCGCCGGTGCTGCTGGGCGCGGGACCACCAGCGGTCGCCGACCTGGGGATCACGACGATCGCCGACGCCCTGCGCCTGGAGGTCGTCGCCACCGAGCAGCTTGGACCAGACGTCTTCATCACCTTGAACCCACCCACACAACCCCACGAGATGGAGTGCTGAGATGTTCACAGGGATCATCGAAGAGGTCGGCGAGCTCATCGCTGTCGAGCAGCACTTCGACCCTCCGGACTGGCACTGCGACCAGGTCGTCGTCAGCGACCGTGACGCCCGCCTGGTGTTCCGTGGACCATTGGTCACCAGCGACGCGCACGCCGGGGACTCGATCGCCGTGTCCGGTGTCTGCCTGACCGTCACCAGCCTGGGCGACGGCGGCACCTTCGCCGCCGACGTCATGCCCGAGTCCATGCGCCGCACCACCCTGGGCACCCTCAGCGTCGGCGACACCGTGAACCTCGAACGCGCGCTGGCCGCTGACGGCCGGCTCGGCGGGCATATTGTCCAGGGTCACGTCGACGGTGTGGGCACGATCGTCGCACGCAACCCCGGCGAGCGCTGGGACGAGGTGCAGGTCGCCCTCGGCGACGACCTGGCCCGGTACGTCGCGTGCAAGGGCTCGATCACCGTCGACGGGGTGTCGCTGACGGTCACCGAGGTCGGCCCACGGCGCGACGGCACGCCCTGGGCCGCCACCGTGGGCACGATGTTCGCCGTGAGCCTGATCCCCACGACCCTGGCCGGGACCACGCTTGGCCAGCGTGTTCCCGGCTGCGACGTCAACCTCGAGGTCGACGTCATCGCCAAGTACACCGAGCGGCTCCTGGGCTGCTCGCAGATTGCGCAGGCACAACGATGATCGGCACGGTCGACCAGGCCCTGGACGAGCTGCGCGCTGGCCGTCCGGTCCTCGTCGTGGACAACCCCGAACGCGAGAACGAGGCTGACGTCGTCCTCGCTGCGCAGTCGGCCACACGTGAGTGGGTCGGGTGGACGATCCGCCACTCCTCGGGCTACCTGTGCGCGCCGATGCCCGCGGCGCGCGCCGACGCCCTGGACCTGCCGCTCATGGTCCCCTCCAGCCAGGACCCGCGCCGCACCGCGTACACCGTGACGGTCGACGCTGCGAGCGGGGTCACCACAGGGATCTCCGCCGCGGACCGCTCACGCACCCTGCAGGTCCTGGCCGACCCAGCCAGCGGCCCGGCCGACATCATCCGCCCAGGCCACGTGCTGCCGCTGCGGTCAGTGCCCGGGGGGGTGCTGCACCGCGCCGGGCACACCGAGGCTGCTGTGGACCTGTGCCGCCTGGCGGGCCTGGAACCGGTCGCCGGGATCGCCGAGCTCGTCCACGACGACGGGTCGATGATGCGC
>WRCL01000087.1 GCA_009783975.1 Micrococcales bacterium | reverse complement strand
TGGGGATCCTTGTGCTCGTCGTGTTCGTGCTTGTGTATCCCACGGCCCAGTCGTACCTGGCGCAACGTGCCAAGCTCAACGCGGCCGAACGTGAGCTTGCGGCGGCGATGGCCCGGAACGCCGAGCTGGACAACCAGATGCGACGCTGGTCCGACCCGGCGTATGTCACGTCCCAGGCCCGGTCGCGGTTGTCGTTCGTGATGCCGGGGGAGCGGGCTTTCCGTGTTGTCGACCCTGAGACCGCCGACGCGCCAGACGGTGAGGTCCAGCCCCGTATCATCGTCGGCTCTGACCAGGCGTGGTACGTCGACGTGTGGACGTCTGTCCAGGTCGTCGGCGAGTCGCCATGAGCCGCCTGCCGCCGGTCGACGACGCAGATGTCGCGGCTGTCACCGCACAGCTGGGACGGCCCCCCCGGGGCATGGTCGCTGTGGCAGCCCGGTGCGTGTGCGGACGCCCGACCGTCGTGCGCACAGCCCCGCGCCTGCCGGACGGCTCACCGTTCCCCACCACGTACTACCTCACGTGCCCTCCCCTCGTCGCCGCGGTGAGCACCCTGGAGGCCGGCGGTCTGATGCGCGAGCTCACCGCCCGGCTCGCTGACGACCCGGTGCTCGCCGAGGCGTACGTCCGTGCGCACGAGGCGTACCTGGCTGACCGCGCCGGCCTCGGTGAGGTCGCCGAGATCGCCGGGGTCTCGGCTGGTGGGATGCCCACCCGCGTCAAGTGCCTGCACGTCTTGGTCGCCCACGCCCTGGCGGCCGGGCCCGGGGTCAACCCGATCGGCGACGAGGTCCTCGCTTTGCTGCACGACGTGTGGGGCCCTGACCAGTGCCGTTGCCAGTAGCGGCGTCCTTGGTGGAGGCAAGGCTTCCACGCGAGAACGAGCCTTCACACCCCTGTTTCGGCGTGGACGCCTTGCCTTCGCCGACAGGCGGGGGCTGATGCACCGGGGGGACTCGTGGGACCCTGGGACGCGAAGCGTCCCCGACCCCGAGCGAGGCCCCAGTGAGCTCACCAGTGAACCCAGCGGGGCCGGTGCGTCCTGCTGTGCGCGTCACCGTCGCCCAGATCGCGTCGACAACCGACCATGGTGCCAACCGCCAGCTCGTCGTCGACGCGTTCGCCGCTGCCGCGTCGGCGCGTGCTGACCTGCTCGTCCTGCCCGAGTACACCTCAGCGTTCGACCCGGCCGGGGTGGGCCATGACCTCGCCGAACCGCTTGACGGCCCGTTCGTCGCGACCCTGCGTGACCAGGCCGCTGCGACGGGTGTCGTCGTCGTCGCTGGGACCGCGGTGCCCGGTGCTGCAGCACCTGGTCGCGCGGCACGTGCGGTGAACACGATGGTGGCGCTCGACGCTCACGGCGACCTCGTCGGCACCTACCGCAAGGTGCACCTGTACGACGCGTTCGGGACCCGCGAGTCAGACCGTCTCGAACCAGGACCGGTCGACGCCGCCCCGCTCGTCGTCGACGTCCACGGCCTGCGGTTCGGTGTCATCACCTGCTACGACCTGCGGTTCCCCGAGTCGGCCCGGCGTGTGGTCGACGCTGGCGCCCAGGTGCTCGTGGTGGCCGGAGCCTGGGCGTGTGGTCCGCTGAAGGTCGCGCACTGGACGACGCTGGCCACCGCCCGGGCCATCGAGAACACCGCAGCGGTCGTCGCCGTCGGACAGGCCGGCCGCGGTGTCATCGGGCATTCCCTGGTCATCGCGCCTGATGGTGTCGTCGTGGCGTCGCTGGACGAGAACGTCGCCACAGCCACCGTCGACATCGACCCGACCGACATCGCCGCCGTCCGCGAGCGCAACCCCTCGTTGGCGAACCGTCGCTACCGCGTCGTCGCTGGCTAGGCGCACGAACGTACGACGGTGACGGTTCCCGCCATTCTCAGACGCCGAGCAAGACTCGCAAGGGGATGGCGGGGGGCACCAGTTCCGGTGTGGCGGGCATCAAAGCCCGCCGAAGGCGGGCCGGGCAGAACTGGTGCCCCGCGACATCCCCTCCCTAACCACGACGAACCCAACCGAGCAATAATGCCCTGACCAGGCAAGACATAGGAACCGTCCCCAGTGTCCTCGGCTAGCCCTGGAACGGACGTGCGGCGGAGATGACGACGGGGATCTGGCGGCCGTTGGGGGCGGTGTAGGTGACGGTGTCGCCGACCTGGCGGCCGTTGATCGCCGTGCCGAGCGCTGACTCGGGGGAGAACACGTCCATCTCGGCGGTGCCGACGCTCTCACGCGACCCGAGCAGGAACTCCATCTGGCGGCCTGCGACCTGTGCGGTGACAACCATCCCCGGTTCGACGACGCCGTCGTCTGGGGGTGCGCCGATCTGCACGTGGCGCAGCTTCTCTTTGAGCTCGCGGATCCGGGCCTCGTTCTTCGCCTGTTCTTCACGGGCGGCGTGGTACCCGCCATTCTCTTTCAGGTCGCCCTCGTCGCGCGCGGCAGAGATGCGCGCGGTGATCTCGTCACGTCGCGGACCTTCAAGGTGGCCCAGCTCGGCCTGCAAGCGGTCGTAGGCCTCCTGGGTCAACCAGATGGCCGCGGTGTCGGTCACGATCGTTCCTTCCATCAGAGCACAACAGCCGACGTCGATGCGGAGCAGGGGGCCGCCGCGGTTCCACGTCGGCGAGGCATGAGGCGCCTGGCCGGGCCTGCGTGCGAATGTCCAGCGTATCTCATCGGCCGCCCAGGATCGATCTTCAGCCACGCATGTCCACGAGCGCACGTCTGGCGTCTCGCCCAGCGGGAAACTGGGACGAAACCGGACAAAGCGGCCACATGGCTGAGTTCTTCCACGCTTTCCCTGCGACCTGGCGAGCGCACACCCCGGCTACCCTGGTCTGGGTCCAGCGACGACGGGGAAGGAGACCTGCCCATGGGCGGACGGTTGATGGCGGTCCACGCCCACCCCGACGACGAGGCGAGCAAAGGCGGTGCGACCTGCGCGAAATACGCCGCGGAGGGGGTTGAGGTCCTCGTCGTCACATGTACTGGCGGCGAGCGCGGCACCATCCTCAACCCGGGCTTCGCCGGGCCCGTCCCGGCGGGTATGGCCCAGACCGCCGATCTGCGCCGCCAGGAGATGGCTGCCGCAGCCGCAGCCCTGGGGGTGCGTCAGCACTGGTTGGGGTTCGTCGACTCTGGGTTCGACCCCGACAACGACCCGGCACCGGACAGCTTTGCCGCGACGCCGCTGGCGCAGGCCACCGCGGCCCTGGTCGCCGTGGTCCGCCAGTTCCGCCCGCATGTGATGACCACGTACGACCCGTCAGGCGGCTACCCCCACCTGGACCACGTGCGCACCCACGAGGTGTCCCTCGCGGCGTACGAGGCGGCCAGCGACCCGGCCCAGCTCCCCGACGCGGGCCCGGTGTGGCAGGTGCCCAAGCTCTACTACGACGTGACCTTCTCCGCCGGACGTTTCAACGCTTTGCACGAGGCGATGACCAGCGCAGGTCTGGTCTCACCGTTCGTCGGGTGGGCCGACCGGCACGGGGACCGGCCGCGCGCCACCACCCGCATCGAGTGCGCGGACTTTTTCCCTGCCCGGGACGCGGCGTTGCGCGCCCATACCAGCCAGGTCGACCCCGACGGCTTCTTCTTCGCTGTGCCGCGAGACCTCGAAGCCCAGGTCTGGCCGTACGAAGAGTTCCACCTCGCACGTGCCACGGCGCTGACGGTCTTGCCCGAGGACGACCTGTTCGCCGGCGTCGCAGACCTGGCCTGAGCCCCGGAGCCGGTGCCTACGCCTCGGCGTCGACGGTCTCCTCGACGCTGTCATCAGCCTCGCTGTCCGGTTCGGGGTCAGGTTGTCGGCGCTGGTCGAGGCTGTCGTCAGTGCCGAGCTCGGGGAACTTGTCGTGACCGTGCAGGTACATCATGACCGTGTTCGCCACAGCCACGAGCGGCACAGCGAACAGCGCACCGACGATCCCGGCGACGACCGACCCGGCAGCCACGGCGAGCAGCACGGCCATGGGGTGCAAGGACACGGCGTGGCCCATGAGGAACGGCTGGAGCACGTGCCCTTCGACCTGCTGGACGCCGATGACGATGATGAGCATCCACAACGCGGTCCACGGCCCGCCGGCGACGAGCGCGACGAGCACCGCGACCGCACCGGTCGCCAGGGCACCGACGATGGGGATGAACGACCCCAGGAACACCAGCACCCCCAGCGACAACGCCATCGGCAGCCGCAGCGCCGCGGCCCCGACGCCGATCCCCACCGCGTCGACCGCCGCGACGAGCACCTGGGTGCGCACATACCCAGACAACGTGACCCACCCGCGGCGCCCGGCCTGGTGGACGCTGGTGCGTGCCGTCTTCGGCAGCAGCCCGACCAGCCACGTCCAGATCCCGCGTCCGTCGAGCAAGAAGAACACCAGGCAGAACAGTGCGATCAGTGTCCCGGCGCCGATGTGCCCGGCGGTCACTGTCGCTTTGGCTGCCCCGGACAGCAGCTGGCTGGAGAACCCGCTCAGCGCGTCAGTGGCTTGGTCGACGTAATGGTCGACGTCGTCGGGGGAGACCTCCAGCGGTCCCTCGGCCAGCCACGTCATGAGGTCGGCGAACCCGGTCTGGGCTTTGTCCCACAGCCCGCCGATCCCGTTGGCGATCGACGCCCCAGCTGCCGCGAGCAGCCCCACGACGACCAGCAGCATCCCGGCGACCGCCACCCCCACAGCCGCGCCCCGGGGCATCCACCTGTTCAAGAACGTCACCGCTGGGTGCAGCAACACCGTGAGCAGCAACGCGACCGCCACCGGCACGACGATCACCAGCAGCTGCGCGACGATCCACACCCCACCGGCGACCGCCAGCCCAATGGCCAGCAACCGCCACGACCACGACGCAGCAGCACGGACAGCAGGAGTCACCGGGTGCGACGGCACAGAGCTCATGGGCACAGACTAAGCGGTGTCCGACGGGTCCTTCGCCAGTTTTGGGTCACCGTCGACAACACGCCCTTCGCCAACTCCGCCCCCTACTTCCGTGACGCCTTGGCCCTCGACAACGCCCCGCCGCGCCGACGCGACCGCGACCCTCTGCGCCTGTTCGCACGTGCCCTGCTCGACGAGAGCATCACACTGCCCGACCTGCGGGCGGGCTGACGCGGCAGTGCCGGACAGGACGGTCTCAGCGGGCGTCGACGATGTCGACGACGAAGACGAGGGTGTCGCCGCCGCGGATCCCAGCCGCCGGCATCCCGCGGTCGCCGTAGCCCAGGTGTGAGGGGATCGACAGCAGCACCCGCGTGCCGACCTGCTGGCCGACCAGCCCCTGGTCCCACCCGGCGATGACCTGGCGCACACCGATGGGGAACTTCACCGTCTCGCCGCGGTCGTAGGAGGTGTCGAACACCGACCCGCCCCAGACCTGGCCCAGGTAGTGCACCTCGATCTCCTGGCCCGCCTGGACCACAGGCCCAGACCCAGGCACCAAGACCTGGACCTGCAGGTCGCCAGGGGCGCCGGTCGGTGGGAAGGCCAGCGTGGGCTTGTCGCCAAAACCGCCGGACGCCTGGGGCAGGGTTGTCATGAGAGCTCCTCGTGTGGTCGGTGTCAGGCCCTATCCTGCCCGACGCCACCGCCATCAGCGTCACGACGCCCTCGACCAGCTGCACCCAGCGACGCTGACGACCTGTAGCAGGAGCAACCGGCGGGAGGTCGGGCTGGTGGGGCGTTGGGTCTGCTGACCAGCACAGACAGCAGCAACCGACGCGTGGGGGAAACGATGTCGAATAAATGGTGGACAGTGCGGCGGGAGGCGGGTCACCATAGTGATGGCCCGCAACCGGTGAGCCGCACGAAGGAGGTGGTACCGATGGCCGCGAAGCACGCGACCATGCACCGCTTCGTCGTGCTGTGCGCCGGCGCCTGCCGGTGTCTCAGCGTGTCGGACATCATGTCCGCCGCGTGTGAAGACACCCGGTGGGCGGGCTCGGGAGCCGCGATGACGTGACCCTGCGAGGGTGACGACCAGGCCGCTTCCGGAGCTCTCCGAAGCGGCCTTCTTGTTTGTGAACGACAACACCATACCGAGCGGACGTAGCTCAACGGCAGAGCAGCGGCCTCCAAACCCGTAGGTTGAGGGTTCAAATCCTTCCGTCCGTGCTGGTGAAGACCCCGGTCTTCACCTGTGAGCCAAGCCCATGGTCCGCCATGTGGCGCACGTCCCGCCCCGGCGGGGTTGAGAACTGCACAGTGGACGAGAAACGCCAGCGGCCAGGTACGCCTGGCCGCCCACGCCCCCGGTGGCCGGACAGGCCACCTGGGGTCATGCGTCGGTATGCAAGCGGACAACGCTGGCTGGTCGTAACCCAGTCCCTTCGGGTTCGGGGGTTCGAATCCCTCCCGGCGCACGGAGGCTGCCCCGCCCGTCGTCGTGCCGCGCACGGCGACGGGCGGGGAACCTTGCACAGGTCTCAAGCACAACTGGTGGTGCACCGGTCTCTTACGCCGGGGGTAGCGGGTTCGAGGCCCGCGGGACCTACGTCGTGGAACACCGATCCACGTGGCGGCATAGCTCAGCAGGCAGAGCAACGGTCTCATGAGCCGTGGGCACAGGTTCGAATCCTGTTGTCGCCACGCACGATTAGCGTAATGGTAGCGCAGCTGGTTTACACCCAGTTGGTTCCGGGTTCGAGTCCCGGGTCGTGCACGCAAGACGCACATGCCCCGTTGGTGTAATGGAAGCACACCTGGTTCTCAGCCATACGGTGGGAGTTCGATCCTCCCACGGGGTACTAGTAGTCTGTCGCACCTAAATTGCCGGGTTCGCGGCGCCATGCGGGGCGCCTGGCCGCGTTGTCGTCGTCGGACGCAGCGCTGCTGCGACGCTCCTCCTCCGCCTCGCCACGCACCCCACCTGACGCCGCTCCTGTCCGGCATTTTAGATCCGACAGACTACTAGCGCGGTAGGGGAGCTCGGCCGTCCCCACGGGTTTCATATGCCCGAGATCGTCGGTTCAAATCCGGCCCGCGCCACGCCCTGGTAGTTCAGTGGAGAGAATGTCGGTCTACGAAACCGAAGGTCGGAGGTTCGAATCCTCCT
>WRCL01000086.1 GCA_009783975.1 Micrococcales bacterium | reverse complement strand
GCAGCCCGGCTGCCGCTGGAGGACGTCCAGGTCCTGGTTGCTACACTGAGCAGGTCTACGTGAAGGGGGACGATCCTTGGCCATCACTGAAGCTCCACACTCCGGCCTACCCCGCCAGGACCTGACCCCGGCGATGGAGAACGCCTTGGCGTGCGCGGAAAAAGGCCAACAGCTCGCCGGGCACTTCCCAAGCCCGCAAGACATGGAGCGGGCCCGGCGCATCGTCACTGGAGAGGTGACGGTCGAGCAGGCAGAGGCGGAGATGCACGCTGCGCTTGATGCTCTCGTTGAGAGCGCCCGGCGCCGCGATGTCGGTTGACCGGTACACGATCCCGGGTAGCGGGGGCGTCTTACGCAACAAGCTTGGGCTTACCCGCCATGAGGACGTTGATGCGGCACTCAACACCGCGGCGACCACACGGTGGCACCTGATGCTGCAAGAGCCGATCCCAGACCGGCTCGACGTGGCATACCTCCAGTCCATCCACAGGCGGTTCTTCTCGCCGGTGCTGGAGTGGGCCGGGCAGCTGCGACAGGCTGGGGACGAGGTGGGCGCGGGTGGGACCGGCATCGTCTATGCGATGTCGGGGTTCTTCCGCACCGGGCTCGACGACGTCTTCACCCAGCTCGCCCGGGCCGACTACCTGCGGGGGCTACCGCGGGACCGGTTCGCCGTCGAGCTCGCCGACGCATGAGGGTACCTCACCCAGGTCCACCCGTTCCGGGACGGCAACACCCGGACGCAGGCGGCGTATTTCGACCGGCTCGCAGCGCGGGCTGGGCACCAGATCGACTGGACCCAGATCGACGTCGACGCGCTGCGCACGCACCGGCTGGCGGCGATCAGAGCGCCAGAGCACCTGGCCACGTACCTCGCACCTCGGTTGGTCGACCCAGCCACGCTCGCGGACAACCCCAGCGCTCAGGCGGTCACCCAGCCACCACGACCGGCACGATGAGGAGGCATGGCCTACGTGCGTGTGAGGATCACCGGGTCGCCGGCCTCGCCGTTCCAGAACACCCAGAGGGTGGTGTCGCGGCATGTGGCTCTCATCGGGGGGAGCGCATCGAACTCCTCGTCGTCGTACGTGATCGGGTCGATGGCTTCACCGTCCTCGGTGCCTGTGGCCTGGCCTTTGGCGTCGGTGATGGCGAGCGTGTAGGCGCTGCCAGACCCCGACCACGTTCCGGAGTAGGTCACGTCGAGCAAAAACTCGAGCTGGGACGTGCCGTTGGTCCCGCGCATGGTCAGGTCCCACCGCATGTCGAAGCTCTGCTCACCAAAGCTGAACGTGAGCGCCCCCTCGCCTTCAGCCTCTGACAGTCCCATGACGCTGCCCACCTTGGCGGCGTCGACCTGCCAGAGCCCGACGATGCACGCGGTGGCTTCCGGGGTTGGCGCGTCATCTGCCGCACTGGTGCAGCCACCGAACAAGACCAGAGCAAGGACGACGAGCAGGACGCGACGATGCACAGGTACTCCAATGCTGGCTGACCGGGCTGGCCCCGGGACGAGGCACCGCCAGGATACCTGTCTGGCTCGGACCTCTGGGGCGAGTTTGGTCAGGCGCTGCGAGGCACCCATGCGGGGATCTTGGGGGCGGCAGCAGGCAGAGCACGTCGTCTGGGCAGCGTGAGCACGTGCGCACCAGCAACGGTGGGTGCCGGAGCCGTCTGTGCTGGTGTCGACGAACCGTCGGGCAGCTGCTCCAGAGCCGCGCGCAGCGCCTCCAGCGTCGTGGTGGACGCCGGAGGACGGAACCACTGGCCACCGTACGGACCGTTGCCCGCCGCTGGCTGGGGTTGCGCCTGTGCTGCGACCGTGGCGGTGGGCCCGGACACTGTGGGAGGTTCGCGCGGGTGGACGACGGTCGGGACGTGCTGCGGCACCGCGGCCCCGTCCTCGCTGACGACGTGGGCGCCAGCACAGTGCAGGTTCTGCGGTTGCCCGGCGCACTGGGGGCACAACCCTTCGTACACCACCTCCGCGGCGGTGATGACGAACCCCTGGGTGTCGCCGGACGGCAGACATGGGGGCAGACCGGCGTCGACGTCGGCGATCCGGGCGCACACCGTGCACACCATGTGCTGGTGGTCGTCGGTCTTGGCCTCGAACCGGACTTTTGGTCCCACGTGCAGCCGTCGCACCAGCTGTGCCCTGACCAGCACCCGCAGCGACTCGCGCACCGCCTCACGTGACAGGGCTGGGTGCGTCGCACGTGCTGCGTCGACGATCTCGTCGGTCCCGGCGTGGGCGTGGGCACGTACCGCTGCGAGAACAGCTGTGCGAGGGGCAGTGGTGCGCAGCCCGGCCCCCCGGAGCAAGTCGTCCACCGTGGTTGTCGTGACCTCCATGGACCGAGCCTGGCGTGAGGGAGCTGGGTCGGCAACATTTACGGCACAGCACCTGCCCTATGCAAGCGACCGATGTGAGTGCTGCTAGTATCCGGGCGTGGACGATAGGATTCGGGCAGAACGGATGGCCCGGGGGTGGTCGCAGACTGAGCTCGCACACCGGGCTGGGGTGACGCGCCAGCTGGTGAGCGCGGTCGAAGCAGGCAGGCACGTGCCGAACGTCACCGCAGCGTTGCACCTGGCCAGGGCCCTTGACCTGCCAGTCGAAGCACTGTTCAGCCAGGCTGAGCCGGTCGTCCTCGGCGACGACGTGCTCGGCGGCACCCCGGTGCTCGTCGGGCGGGTCGGCGACCGCACTGTCAGCGTCCCCGCGTCGTGCGCCGCCGAGTCGTGGGGGGTCGTCGACGGGGTGTGGGACGAGACCGGGGTCGACTGGTTCCCAGGTGGGACGCACGCCGGGCTGGTCATCGCTGGGTGCGACCCGATCATGGGGACCGTCGCCGGGCTCGCCGGGCAGACTGGGCACCGGGTGCTCACAGTCCACGCGTCGACCGGGCGGTCTGTCGAGCTGCTCGCCGATGGGCGGGTCCACGGAGTGGTCGTGCACTCGCGGGCTGGGGACCTGCCAGCCCCGCCAGCTCCGGTGCGCCGGTGGCACGTGGCACGCTGGCAGGTCGGGCTGGCCTCGGCGGATGTCTCAGCGTCGCTGGACGAGCTGGTGACGACCGGCGCGGCCGTCGTCCAACGTGAGGCGGGGGCCGGCGCCCAGCAGGCACTGGTCCGGGCGTTGCGTGCAGGTGGCGCCAACGCACCCCTGCCAGGACCTGTGGGGACGGGCCATATCGACGTCGCCCGCCGGGTCGCGTACGGCACCGGCGAGGCGGGCGTCGCCATGGAGGCCGCCGCTGTCGCGTTCAACCTTGGTTTCACACCGTTGGAAGAACATGACGTCGAGCTGTGGCTGGCTGAGCAATGGGTGGGGCTGCCGGCCGCCGGAGCGTTCCTGGAGTCGTTGCGCTCGGAGGGCCTGGCACACCAGGCGCGGCTGCTGGCGGGGTACGACCGCACCCGGTGCGGTGACGAGCTCACACCTGCGGCTCCCCCACCGGAGACAACCGGTGAGGTCCCACAACCTCGAGAGCCAGGCTCTCGAGCCGACCGGAAGGAATGAGTGTGCCGATGAACACAACAGCCCGCAGAGCCGGGGGTGTGGTCGTGGCGGCACTGTGCGCCACAGTCATGGCGGTCTCCGGGTGCACCTCGGACGACAACAACGCCGAGACCAAGAACCAGACCCTCACAGTGTTCGCCGCCGCGTCGCTCACGGAGGTTTTCACGCAGGTCGCCGCGCAGTTCGAGGCGCAGAACGAGGGGGTGAGCGTCAAGCTCAGCTTCGCGGGGTCCTCAGACCTCGCAGCGCAGATCCTTGCTGGCGCCCCGGCTGACGTCTTCGCCTCGGCCGACACCAAGAACATGGACAAGCTTGGCGACATGGCCATCACCCCGACGGCCTTCGCGTCGAACACGCTGGTGATCGTCACCCCGCCTGGGAACCCCGCCGGTGTGACGACCTTTGCGGACCTGGCCACACCCGGTCTCACGCTCGTCATCTGCGCCCCAGAAGTGCCCTGCGGAGCCGCGACCCAGACAGCGGCCCAGACCGCTGGGGTGGCTCTGGCCCCGGTGAGCCAGGAGCAGTCGGTCACCGACGTCCTGGGCAAGGTGTCCTTGGGTGAGGCCGATGCTGGGGTCGTCTACGTCACCGACGCCAGACGTGCCGGGAGCTCGGTCGAGGCCGTGACGTTCCCCGAGTCGTCCAGCGCTGTGAACACCTACCCCATCGCGCAGGTGAGCGGCTCGAAGAACACCGAGCTCGCCCAGCGGTTCATCGAATTCGTCCTGGCTGACGCTGGCCAGCAGGTGCTCGCAGAAGCTGGGTTCGCGAAACCATAGGCACATGTCGTCGCACAGCATGTTCGAGGCTCGCGTCGGGCTCCCGCGGTGGCTGTTCGTCCCCGCGGGCCTCGGCGCGGCCTTCGTCCTGCTGCCCCTGGTCGCGATGGTCACCCGGGTCAGGTGGGGGGACTTTGTCGTCCTGGTGACGTCTGAGACGGCTCGCGACGCGTTGCTGCTCAGCCTGCGCACAGCGACGACGAGCACGACGTTGTGCATCGTCCTCGGGGTGCCGATGGCGGTCGTGCTCGCACGCACCCACTTCCCTGGGCAGGCGGTCATGCGTTCGCTGGTGCTGCTGCCGTTGGTCATCCCGCCGGTGGTCAGCGGCCTGGCCCTGCTGTACACCTTCGGGCGCAAAGGCCTGCTCGGGGGCACCTTGGACATGCTCGGCATCCAGGTGGCGTTCTCGACCGTCGCCGTCGTGCTGGCCCAGACGTTCGTCGCGCTGCCGTTCTTGGTCATCTCCCTCGAAGGAGCGTTGCGGACCGCCGGGCAACGGTACGAGACGGTCGCAGCGACCTTGGGTGCCAGCCCGGCGATGGTGTTTCGGCGTGTGACGCTCCCGCTGGTGCGGCCCGGCCTTGTCAGCGGCGCGGTGCTCGCCTTCGCGCGGTCGTTGGGCGAGTTCGGGGCGACGATCACCTTCGCCGGGTCCATGCAGGGCACGACCGCGACCTTGCCGATCCAGATCTACCTCGAACGGGTCACCGACCCTGACGCTGCGGTGGCGTTGTCGCTCGTCCTCGTCGTCGTCGCCGTGGCGGTCATCGGTGTGGCGGGGCAGAGAAGGAGCGTCATATGAGCCGGCTCGTGTTCGACGCGGCCGTCGCCGGGCGCGGTGTCCAGGCCCAGTTCACCGTCGACGACGGGCAGACGCTGGCACTGCTCGGGCCCAACGGTGCGGGCAAGTCCACAGTGCTCGGTGTGGTCGCCGGGCTGGTCGCGGCAACGTCAGGGACGGTCACGCTCGGCGGACGGGACCTCGCGTGCGTGCCGCCCCACAGGCGCCAGACCGCGTTGCTCGCCCAAGACCCGTTGCTGTTCCCACACATGACCGCCTGGGAGAACGTCGCTTTTGGTCCCACAGCACGCGGTGCCTCACGCAAGGCCGCCCGCGACCAGGCCCACCAGCTGCTCGACGATGTCGGCGTGGGCGACCTGGCTGGGCACAGACCCCACCAGCTCTCCGGAGGCCAGGCCCAGCGGGTCGCCGTGGCCCGGGCCCTGGCAGCCGAACCCCAGGTGCTGCTGCTCGACGAGCCGATGGCGGCGCTCGACGTCGGTGTCGCCCCCGCCCTGCGCCAGATGCTGCGCACAGTGCTCGCCGCACGCACCGTCGTCATCGTCACCCATGACGCGCTCGACGCGTTGCTGCTCGCGGACCGGGTCGTCGTGCTCGATGGCGGGCACGTCGTCGAGGACGGTCCGACGACTGACGTTCTCACCCGCCCACGCAGCCAGTTCGCCGCCCGGATCGCAGGGCTCAACCTTGTTGCTGGCGAGTGGGACGACGGCACCGTGACGAACCCGTCGATCGTCCTCGCCGGTCACGCAGCCGAGCTGTTGCCCGCCGGGAGCACCGCCGCCGCCGTCTTCTCACCAGGTGCCGTGAACGTGCACCTCGACGCACCTGCCCCGGCGTGCCCAAACACGGTCAGCGCCACGGTCACCGACCTGGAACCGCTTGGCGACCGGGTCCGTGTGCGGACCCTTGTCGGGACGGTCACAGTAGTCGCCGAGGTCCGCCCTGCGTCGGTGGTCGGGCTCGACCTTGGCGCCAGCGTCGTGCTGACGGTCGACCCAGACGAGGTCGCGGTGTACGACGCGGACCCACGTTGAGCATCCCGGTCACGACGGCTCTGGCAACGCGAAGTCTGGGTCGACGTCCGGCCACCTCGCGACAAAACCAGCAGCGTCGTCGGTGTCGAGCCCGCCGATGCGGTCGTACACCTCGTCGGTGATGTCCTGGACGGCAGAGACGATCTCCATGCAGTACGGCAGGTCCCGGTAGCAAATCACACGGTGCGACGGGTTCTCGCCCCAGGCGAACCGGGGACCGCGCTCATGGTCAGGCCCGGTCGAGGCGGTCCCCCACGACCGTTCCAGCGCGTCCGGCCCGACTGTGTCACGCCAGGCCTCTGCCCCGGCGAACCCTGTGGCCCACCGGCTGAGGTACACCGTGGCGTCCAGGTCGTCCCACACGCACGCGAACACCTCGCGTGCACCGGCAGGCACGTACTGCGCGGGGGCGACCCGTCGGCACTGGGGCAGGTCGTCGGACAGCAACGGGAACGCGGTGACCGCCGCGTTCAGCCCCTCGAACGGCGGGTACGCCGCAGCGTCAGGTTCGAAGGTGTACGTCGGGTTGGGTGCGGGCCGGGTCGCCGGGTCCGACGCCGGTCCGGTCCCAGCGCCAGAAGGACCGTCGCGGCTGCCCTGCCAGACCACACCGACGACGGCGAGCACGACGACAGCCAGCGCGCCGAGCGCGACGAACACACGTGACCAGCGCCTGGGGGCCGGTGGCGCCGCAGGTGCGGGCCGGACAGCCACCGGCGTCGTCCCAGGCACGTACGCGGGCGCCGGCCCGGGCACCGGTGCAGACACTGGGGCACGCCACACCGGGCCGCGGCCAGCAAGCTGGTCGACAGCCTGCGGCAGGCCCAGACGGTGGCGCGGGTCGGGCCAGCACAACCCCTGGGCGAGCGCGGCGAGCCGGGCACCGTCGGCGCCGCCGGGCAGCACCGGCAGCTCGCCGCCGGGG